>JBDUAX010000382.1:0-4609 GCA_040004455.1 Gemmatimonadaceae bacterium | reverse complement strand
CGCGCTTCGGCACGCCAAGTTCGAGATCAAAGATGTAACGCTGCAGCAAACCGGGGAGCGAAGCCTGCCCCATACTACTGAGCACCACAACGCCGAACTTTTTGTTTGGTAGCATGCCGACTGCGGTTGTCATGCCCTCCGTGTTACCGCCATGTTGCCACACGAGTTGGCCTCGGTAGTCTTCGATAATCCATCCAAAGCCGTACGTGCTGAAAAACGACGTCGGCACCGAATCCATGCCCCCGCCACCAAGACTTCCCGGCGGCACGATAATCTGCGAGGTGTGTGTTTCACGTAACGTCGCACTGCTAAGCAATCGCTTTCCATTGGCTTGGCCATCGTTCAACTGGAAGCGGAGCCACTGCGCCATGTCAACGGCGTTCGACAGAATTGCGCCGGCCGGAGCGATATTGTCGGCGTCAAACGGCGGCTTGATGAACGCTGTGTCGTGATCAATCCCATGTCCACGCGTAATGTTCGCATTAGTGATGCCACGATATGTCGGCGCGCTCGACGTCATTCCCAGCGGCGTGAAGATCCGCTCGCGAATGACGTCGTCCCACGAACTTCCTGCCGCCTTACCAGCCGCTTCTCCGGCCGCAAGAAATAGCATGTTCTGATAAGAGAACTGCGTCCGAAACAACGATTCCGGTTTGAGAAACCGCAGGCGGTGCAACACCTCCTCCCGTCCGATTCCGGAAGCAAGCCACACAAGCTCTCCGCGCGCAATTCCGGTGCGATGCGATAGCGCATCTCGCAATGTCGCCGAGGCGTTTGCCACGGGATCATACATTCTAAAATCGGGCAGGAACTCCGTGAGCCGCTGGTCCCATCGCATCTTGCCTTCGCTCACGAGCATTGCGACTGCAGTGGCTGTAAACGCCTTCGTGCTTGATCCGATTTCGAAAAGTGTACGTTCGTTTACCGGCGTCTTGCTTCCGGCCGACAACACTCCAAAGCCTTTGGCATAAATCACTGAATCGTTGCGGACGATGGCGACGGCGACGCCGGGAATGCCCCACGTTTGTGCAGCGTTTGCGATATACGCTTCGAGTCCTGGATATGGCTCTTTCGATTGCGCAGACGCCTGGTGACTCAGAGTGAATACGGCAAGTGCCGCATACGGCAGCACGGCCGCAGTTTTCCAACGCGATAACGTCATGAAATTCTCAGAAGTGGGGAGCAGAGTGATTTCAAACCAGTGTCATCGGAGGTGCGCCACCATCCAATCGGTAATGATTTTGACTACGTCGGCCCGCATCATCACTGGCGGCGGAAGCTTCCCGTAGTTGCCTGGAAAGCCGTCGGCATCGGCTACAAAAAGGTGGTTGAGACCGGGAATCACGCGCGCGGTCACGTCCTTGTTACCGCCGCTCTTGAACGCCGCCTCCTCCAGTGCAACCTGCGCCGGGGCCGCCTGTTTATCGTTGGAGCCGGTGAGGATGAGCACCGGTGTCTTCACCCGCCGCATTGTGGCGGCCGGATCATAGGTCAGGAAAAACTTCATCCAGGGGTCAGCGGCCATCATCGCATCGATCTTTACGGGGATCTCAGCGATGCCCGCTGCTTGCTGGGCGGACGTGAGATTTGCCTCGTGTTCAATGTTGTTCTTCATTTGGAAATGCAGGGCACTGCGGGCGGGTTCAGCGACGCCGGCGAGCAATACGATAGCCCGTAACGCCGGTTCTTTGGCGGCCACCATCGGCGTGATCACCGCACCTTCACTGTGGCCAAGTACTCCCAGACGGTCGGCTCGAATCTCCGGCCGCGTTCGTAAGTAGGCGAGTCCCGCCCGAGCGTCCTCTCCGAAGTCCTCGCTCGTCGATCCCTTGAACGTGCCGCCTGAGCCGCCGAATCCGCGATCGTCCATGCGCAGCATGGCGACGCCGTTTCGTCCAAACGAATCGGCGATCTGACGAAAGGGCCTGTAACCTTCCAGTCCGATGGCACTATCGCGATCCTCCTGCCCGGAACCGGTGATGGTCACGACTGCCCCAACCGGATGTTCCTTGCTTGCGCCTTTCGGAAGCGTCAGTGTCCCAGCAAGTGTGAAGCCTCCCGGTGTTTTCACCAACACTTCCTCAGCAGTGTAGTTCGCATCTGCTGGCGCCGAGTAGTCGGCCTTCGGCTTCGGCGCTGCTGGTGCGGCAGCGGCTGGCTTGTCTCGCGTAAAGCTGAGCGGTATCGCTTGCCCGCTCTGTTTGAAGGTGCCGACCAACTCCGTGTGTTGTTTGTTCAGGACCCCGTCGAAGGCGATCCCCGCAGCTCTGTTGCCGAATGTTACGTCGTCACCCCGGAGAGAAATCGTATCCAGCGGAAGGCTCGCTCCCTGAGCCGGGCTTTCAAATTTTCCGGCGTAGATTCCGGACTCGGCCTTCGTCACGGTGACAATTAACTGCAGTTTCGTCGAGCCAGCGTCCAGCGTTCCGTACCACGAGCCCTCAAGGCCTTTCGCCGGGGTTTGGCCAAATACCTGCCGCGATAGGCCAAACAAAAGCAGCAAGCTGAACAAGGCACTCTTCACGATCATCGTTCCGTTCTTCATGTCTTCCTGTGCTGGGTGATTGTGGATCGAAAATCATCGTGAGCCGTGCCCGAACCCTGTTGGGAAGCGCCCTCGGTCGCTTCAAGTACGTTTGGGTGCGCACTATTGCCCCGTCCTTTCATGCACTTGCGGCCAGCGAGGCCGATGCCAGACGCGCCGTTTCCGCGAGCACGGCCGCTCCGACAAACAGGCTGCCGTCCGCTGCAAAAAATCGCGGGGTATGCGCCGGCGTCGCTTCTCCGCCCGATTCGCGTGCGCCGATTCGAAGAAATGCTCCAGGGATATTGACCATGTAATAGGCGAAGTCCTCGCCAGCCATGTTGGTGATCCCGAGCGGCACGACTGAGGCAACTCCGAGCAACCCTGCCGCAGCCTCTCGAGCCCACGCAGCGGGCTGTTCGGGGTTTACGATGGGCGGCGGGCCGAGGTCGATAATCACCTCGGCGGTGAGGTCGTGGGCGGCGGCAATGCCGTGCGCGACTCGACGCATTTCATTGGCAAGCAGCCCACGGGTCGCCGGGTCGATGGTACGAAGGGTCCCACCGATGGTGGCAATTTCCGGAATCACATTCGATGCGGAACCGGCCTGCATGGTCGCTACTGTCAGTACGGCCGGTACCGACGGGTTCACGCGGCGAGAAACAATGCCCTGTAGCGACGCGATCAGCAGCGCGGCGCCGAGTACAGGGTCTGCCGATTCGTGTGGTCGCGCGCCATGCGCACCACGACCTGTGAGCGTGATCCTGAACGTGTCTGCCGCGGCAGCGAGTGGACCGGCTTGCGCCACCACCTGCCCCACCGGGAATCTCCGGTCGACATGTGCCCCGAAGATCGCAGCCACTCCGTCGAGTGCTCCAGACTGAAGTACCGCGGCCGCACCCTCGCCAGTTTCCTCGGCCGGCTGCAATACCACGAGCACGTCGCCCGACGCGGGACGGGCTGCCAGGAGACATGCGGCGCCAATGGCCCACGACGCGTGTACGTCGTGCCCGCACGCGTGCATGACTCCCACGTTGCGAGAGGCGAAAGGCAGGCCGGTGGCCTCGTGAATAGGCAGCGCGTCGATGTCGCCGCGCACGGCAACAACGGGTGCGCTTGCGTCGCGGCCACGAATGCGGGCTACAAGGCCGGTGCCAGCAACTCGCTGCACTGACACTGGATTGGCCAGGGCCAGCGCCTGCTCGAGCACTGCACTCGTTCGCGATTCGGCGAACGCCAGCTCGGGGTACTGATGCAAGTCTCGGCGCAACGCAATCAATGCGGCGCGCTGTTCGTTAGTGAAAAGCGCGGCGACGTTTGCGGGAACACCTTCGAGGTCGGTCACGCCGTCCAGATTTCAGTGAGAACGCGACGGAAATTGCCGCCAAGAATGCCCTCAATGTTCGCATCACTGTATTTGCGGCGGATGAGTCCTTCCGTGAGATCGAACATGCGCTTGGGATGGTCCAGCCCCTCGATGTCGATCTTGTCGCGAAAGCCATAGCTGCCTTTATATCCGGCGCGCATTTGCTTGTTGGCTTCCGATGGCATTGCGTCATACCCGTGCAAATCCATGTCGCTCCCGACCCCCAGGTACTCCGGTCCGATGAGCTTCGCAACATGATCGAAATGATCGAGCACGCTCTCGACGGTGGTGGGCTCCTTGTCGCTGACGAACATGCGCACGCCCGTGATTCCCACGACACTGCCGCTCTTCTTGACCGCGAGGATCGCCTCGTCGGTCTTATCTCGCGGATGCCCGTTGGCAAGAACGCGGCAGTTTGAGTGCGTGATGAGTACGGGTTTTTTCGACAGCTCGAACGCATCGAGCGTTGTGCGATCACCGCAATGCGAAACATCAATTGCCATGCCGACTTTGTTCATGCGATCCACGATGGCGACCCCGAAATCGCTGATGCCCTCGTCGCGCCGCTCCGTGGAGCCGTTCCCGATCAGGTTTCGGCTGTTGTACGTGAGTTGCGAAACACGTTGCCCGAGGCCGTAGAAAAAGTTCACGTCGTCTGGGCGACGGAAGTGCTCGGAGTTCTGCAGGCCGAGAATCACCGCAACTTTCTTTGACGCCTT
>JBDUAX010000381.1:0-4610 GCA_040004455.1 Gemmatimonadaceae bacterium | reverse complement strand
GTCGTCCTGCAACTCGTTCGGCAAACTTGTAAGGCCCATTGCCAATGGGGTTCGTCGCGAAACTGCTCGAACGCCAACGTGCGAGGGGCACCGTGTCGAGCAAATGCGCGGGCACCAGCGGCAATTCCGCGAAGACTATTGGAAGCGTTGGCTGTGGCGCATTGAATTCAAATTCGACCGTTGAATCATTGGTAGCCTTTACACTGTTCACCGCCGATAAATCTCCGGCTCGTGGCGAGCCCAATTGTTTGTCACGAACGGAATTGAAAGTGAAGACGACATCGGCGGCCGTGGTTGGAACGCCATCGTGCCAATTGAGATCGCGAGTAAGTCCAAAAATGAGTGTTTTGCGTGCGATGTCCCAATTCCAGTTACGCGCAAAATATGGAACCGGTTGCAACAAGGAATCGAGCTTCACCAAGGTGACGAATAGTGCGTGACGTTGAACCTGCCGCGAGAGTGGATGCACCGTCACAAGCGGATTCGCCGACTCCAGATCGGTCCCGGATGCAATAACGGCCGTCGCGGCCGGACGCTCGGGTGCAGCACAATGAACGCCGCCGAGTAGGAGAATCAGCGACGGCATAAGGGTTGACGCGCACCGACCGGAGTGCATCATCCTCGTGTGCACCGAACTCTCTCGCGCGTACTCGACGCGTTGCTGCTGTTGTGGCTCGTCACATCACTGACGTTCGTGTTGGTGCATTTGGCGCCCGGTGATCCCGCACTGTTGCTTGTATCGCCCACTGCAACCGCGCAGGAGTTGGCACAGCGACGAATTGAATTGGGACTGAACGGATCTCTTCTGACGCAATATGGTCGATGGATCGTCAGTGTGCTGCAGGGAAATCTTGGCAATAGTATTGCGTTGTCGCGACCGGTTTTATCGGTCATTGGCGACGCGCTGCCCCTGTCACTTGCGCTTGGCGGCATCTCATTATCGCTGAGTTTTCTGTTGGGCGTTCCGCTTGGTGCATGGCAATCAGCTCGTGCCGGGAAGAACGCTGACACCGCGCTGACGGTGATCACTACCATGGTGTACGCGGCCCCCAGTTTCTGGTTGGCGCTCGCATTGATTGCGGTCGCAACAACTGGCGCCGCTGAATTCAACGCACCGGCGTGGTTGCGGTTGCCTGCGTTTGGGGTTCGCGACCCGGCCGCACTGAGCACGGGGTTGGACGCCTGGCGCGACGCAATACGTCACGCGATTCTGCCGCTCACCGTACTGGTAGTTCCGGGTGCCGCGGGCGTCGCGCGATATACACGACAAACCATGATCGAGGCGCGTCGCGCACCACATGTTGCGACGGCATTTGCGCGCGGGTTGTCGGAATCGCGCGTTGCGCGCCGCTACGTGCTGCGAAATGCGTGGCCGCCCCTCATTGTGCTGCTCGGACTCATGCTGCCCGGAATTCTGGCGGGTTCGGTTTTCGTGGAGCAGGTTTTCGCGTGGCCTGGATTGGGGCGCGCGATGATGACGGCAATTGCGGCGCGCGACTATCCTGTCGTGTTAGCCCTGACGATAGTGTATTCCGCCGCTGTCATCTTTGCAAACTTGCTAGCCGATGTCACGCTGTTGCGCATCGATCCAAGGCGGAACAACGCGTGAGGAATCAATTACCTGCACGCCGTCGGCACGACGTTCGGCTCCGCTGGGGTTCGTGGATTTTGGGCGCATTGATTGTCGGTGCAATTGGCGCACCAGTTCTCGGTACGCTGCGCGGCGCGGCCGACCCGACTGCCATCGGCGACGTGCTCGCAACGCGATTAATCCATCCGCTTGGTGTTGATGCCAGCGGCTCGCGACACATGCTGGGAACCGACGCGTTTGGCCGCGACGTGCTTATGCGGCTCTGGCTCGGTGCGCGCATTTCGCTCGCTGTTGGTGCGACCGGTTCGTTTCTCGCCGGGCTGATCGGCATTGCGATTGGCGTCATCTCGGCGTGGCGTGGCGGCGCGGTCGATCGCGCGTTGCTTGCAATTGGCGACGCGTTGCTCGCCATTCCGCGATTGGTGTTGCTGCTCGTGATTGCAGCATTGTGGGGACCGGGGCTAAGCACCGTGATTGTCGTGCTGGCGCTCACTGGTTGGATGTCAGTCGCGCGACTTGTTCGTGCGGACGTCCTCGGAGTCAGAGCGCTGCCATATGTCGAAGCGGCGCAAGCGATGGGTGTGCCTACCCTGCCGTTACTCCGGCGTCACGTCATTCCCAATGCGTTGGGCAGCGCCCGTGTTGCAATTACGCTCGGCATTGGGAATGCAATGCTGCTTGAAAGCGGATTGTCGTTTCTTGGTTTAGGCGTGCAACCACCGACGCCGAGTTGGGGAAATATGATTTCCGGCGGTCGGGATTGGCTGTTGGTGGCGCCTTGGATTGCGCTCGCGCCGGGTGTTGCGCTTATCGTGACCGTCGTTGCGTGTACGTTGATTGGCGACGCGCTTAGTGCGCGCGACGACGCACGCGCAACGTCAGAGTCCCCAGTGGCGGCACGCTGAATTCAATTCGTCGCTCGGTCGGGTGCCAGTCTTCGAGAAGCGTTTCGTCGAGACGCTCGCGCGCAAATTCCCAGGCGCCAGCCGGAAGCTTCCACGAGCCTGGTTGTTCAATGTCGGAATCACTTGTACAACGAAGAACGATGCCGTCGTTGTCGTCGGCGAGTGTCGCTGTTGACCAGCGCAGTTCTGTGCCCTGCAATTCTGGCCCGTCCAGTTCGTGCGGATAGTCATACAAGTCGCGCCACGTTTCGCCGGTGAGTGGGAGCAGAAGCGCGTCGGATGCGATTTCAATTTCATCACGCGTTTGACTTGACCAGGCGTTATGCAGATGCAATCCAACTCTTGCACGAAATTTTCCAATCGATTGCGCAAGTGGAATGTTCGCGGGCCAGCCGGCATGCCCGGGGCGCTCGGGGAGATTATTGCGTGAGAGCTGGCCAATGGCGCGAACTAACGTCAATGAAATGTTGCCATCGTCACGTACTTCGACTTCTGCGAGTCCGTCAGCGTGCAGCGTCGCACCCAATGAACCATTGGAGGTTGCAACCCAACGATGCATGGGCATTGTAGGGGGCACCACTTCGCACGTTTGATCTTCCAGCGGCACGCGAATCGGTTTACGTAATACTGGACCGAACGCCGCGTCGGCCCACACTTGCTTTTCGGTGCTTACTGAAACGTCGGTGGCGAAATTCATTCGCAAGCGATGATTGCGACGTTGGTTGTCACCGCGAAGGTCGACGCGCACGAATTCCGAATAGGCGTCGAGACTGAATGTGGCGCGCACTGAAATGCGGTTTCGCTTTCCTGCGCTAGACCACAACGCGTGAACACTTGCTCTTAACGGGCCAGGCAGGCCGGCTTTCACAGTTCGCAGTATGAGTGGCTCCGCATCACCTCGCATTGCCGGCGTGTATGAATCGCCATCGTCGCGCGTGGTGTCGAACGATATCGCATTTTGAATTGATCGAATCATCTCATCGCGATAGCCAAGTGAGAGCGCAATGCCGTTTGTGCTTGCGCTGACCGTAACACTGTCATTGCGCAGTTCAATCGCGTCTTCCAGTACGCGCAGTTTCGACGGGTTGAATTCCATCATCCCGCTTCGCTCATATTTGAATGGATCGTCGTCGAAGTCGTCTGGGAAACCATCCTTGAATAGTTCAACGTTCTCGTGCAAACCGATCACGGAGTTTTCAGCAGAATTCTCGGCGACAAACGACACCGTGCGCAT
This sequence comes from Gemmatimonadaceae bacterium, assembly GCA_040004455.1. Lineage (GTDB taxonomy): Bacteria > Gemmatimonadota > Gemmatimonadetes > Gemmatimonadales > Gemmatimonadaceae > Gemmatimonas. Next base: position 880 of record JBDUAX010000381.1, on the reverse strand, counting down.
TGAAAGCCCAAGTGGCGGAATGGCATCCAGCCACCCCAACACATAATGGGCGCGCACTACATCATTATCGGGATAGTGCTGCGGCGATTCACGGCGGCGATTCACGATTTTTGATTTGACGGTCTGCAACAACTTGCCAGCAATGTGAGGAATTTTCGTGTCCGCCAATTCCATTGTTTCATGCATCACCGCACTCGACGGACCGACGCCTTCGTTGCGCACTGTTTCGTCCAGAACGAGTTCAACAATACCCCTGCGCCGACGCGCGCTGCGATTGCGAATAACAACAGGCGGCCGCAATGAAATCGCTTGAGAGCGTGCCTCGACCGCATTGCGATTCAGCGCGAGCGCCAACGCCGCGATTCGCAGCCCTTCCGCCTGCGTCATGGTCGAGGCCAGTCGCCCATTCATTGCCAGTGCAACCGCGTCAACTGAACACCCACAAAGCGTGTCGTGTGGATGTGCGCGCAGCAGCGTTCGCCAAGCAACGTCCAACAACGCCGGCGCTTGTGCCATCGTAATTGAACCGTCTTTCGCGACTTCATTTTGCGCGGCATTCCCGTGCAACCACGCCAAGACCAACCACGGCTCAACATCACGCAGCAACGCTCGCTCTGCTCTCGCATTATCGCGCTTCTGCGCTGCGCGTGTACCAAACGTGCCGTTCAATGTCCAAGTGTAACCGTACGAATTTCGCAGTTCACCAGTGATTGTCGGTAGTGAATCGCCATTCGCCTTCACAGCTTCCAACAAGCGACTTGCGAAATTACTGAGAGATGTTCGCATCACGCGATCCGGGAGCGCAACGGCCTTCAACGCGGCAATCGCTGTATCCAGATCGGGCTGCTGTGCATGATGGTCAGCGCCATTCGTGACGTAC
>JBDUAX010000380.1:0-4610 GCA_040004455.1 Gemmatimonadaceae bacterium | reverse complement strand
GGGCCGTCTGACTGCTCGCTTGAAACCGCGCTGTCATTGGACATTTTCGGGCGAAGTTCGTGTGAGGAATGCGGGGATTCCGCGGCTGCCGGTAACTCACAAAGATGAGTCAGGCAACGCGCTCACAAACTGCGCCAACTCACTTGGCGACCGCAATATGACGACACGCTTTTCCTTTTCATTTTGGCGGAGCAACTCAAGGACGCCTGGCCGACGTGTGCTGCGGTACGACCAGATGAATTTCAGGAACTGGAAATCAGGAAGTTGCTCCCTGCAGCCTTTTCCAATGTCGGGGCGCTCACGGTGCCAATATTTGACGGCACGCTTGCAGACGCGAAACAGGCAAAGCCAGCGCGGGAAGTCGAGGAAAATGATGGTGTCACTTCGCTCCACCCGTATGGCCATTGTTCCGCCGTAATTCCCGTCCATTATCCAGGCATCGCCGGTCAGCAGTTCTCCAACCTTCAATTGCCAAACGACGCGCTCTGTCTCTTTCCAGTTGGGTTGCCAGAAATGCGAATCAAGGTGAATGACTGGCAAGCCAAGAATGTCGACCAACGAGGTGGCTAAGGTTGATTTTCCGGCGCCTGCACAGCCGATGATGGAGACTCTCTGCATACCGAAGGAGTGGCGAAGCCGTGGCAATGCCAATAGCCATCGCAAAGCAGTGGGCGTGGTCTTCTAGTTTCGTTTCGGAGTCGCAAACCGCGCGCTTGGAGAAATTTCCGGGCACGCGGTTTTTGCGTACTGTTACGGCGCGCTTCTCTTGTACAAACCAACCAACACCGCCTTGCCGCGAATATGCGTTGCCATCGCGGCAATCACTGCAGCACGCGTTGCGGGCACTGCCAAGCCAACCGCTGCGACATTCACGGTCGCGTCGAGTGCATACAATTCGAAAATGTAGTGATGCGCCGGCCCGGTTGATGGTGCCGCGGGTCCACGATAGTATGGACCCGTTCCGCTAATCTGTCGCGGGCCATTGTTTGCTCCGCCACGACCACCGCCAGTGGGTGCTGCCACCATCGCGTCCATCGGGCCTTCGTGAATGCCCTCAGGCAAACTTGTGGCGCTACCCGGAATATTCCACACCATCCAATGCAGCATGTCGTCGTTGCCATCGCCAATTGCGGCGTCAACGTCGTGCATGATAAGCACGAAACTTCGCGTTGAATCAGGTTGCCCACCCCAGGCAAGTGCCGGCGAAACATCGCGTCCTTGTTGCGCGTGCTTCATGGGAATTACACCGCCATCGGTAAATGCTGTCGAGGTTAGCGTCATAACGCGAATGCCACCGCGACCACCGCCTCCTCCACCACCACGACCGGCAGGTGGTTGTGCGGGCGGTGTTGTTGTCGCTTGCGCGGACATGACGTCATGGCACAGCGCGCTCGCCGCAATCATGAACGCAGTGAGTGCAAAACGCGCACGATATTGCATGTCAAAGTTTTTCATGTCGGCGCTCACTTGAACGACGCCGGTTGCGCTTTGCGCCACACATCATAACGCGCACGCAGTGTCTTGACCGGATTCAAATTCTCACCCGGCTTGATGTTGTTCGGCCCCGGTTGATCGGGCTGCGTGACGGTGATGTACATCGCGTACTTGCCGTTGTTGTGCGAATCGCCATTCGTGTCGTTCTTTTCCGACATCAGAATGTACGAGATGTGCGAATTCTTGTTGTCGCACGGGTAAATCGGCTTCGAACCATCGGCGGGAAGGGGCGGGCAGGTGCAACGACTGTCGCCACCATACGCATCGGCCGCTTCAAGTGCAGCCATGACGCGATCGGTGATTGCACCTTTCGTGTAGAGAAACGCCTTCACTGCGTTTGGAACAACTTCCCCCGGACGCAGAATGTTTCCCTGAATCGAATAGAAAATTTGCGTGCCCGGAACTTGTCCATGGAGGTCCTGGCTTACAAAACCATTCGTCAAACCAGAGTGTCCGGCCATGCGTCCTTGCAAATCCAGAATTCCAAATTGGCGCGATTGAAACGCGGGATCGGCGGAGAGCAATTCGATGATGCGTTCTGGTGACGTGCCTTTCTTGAGCTCTTCGTACACGAGCATCTGATTGGCGTGTGTTCCGTCAACACCGGCCTGACACGCAGCGACGCCCTTTCCGGGCACGACGACCGCTTGAATGCCCATGAGGAACGCGTCGTTGTTTGCAACGCAGGTGGCAGACGCAATTACGACGCGTCCAGTGGCGAGGTCCACCGCAATTACGGACCAGGTGGCATGCGCGGCGCGCGGCAACGCGACCAACAACGCAAGCAGTACGGCAACGCGACGAATCGCTCGGCGGAAAGATATTGGGGTCATGCGCGCAAACGTGTCGCCGAAACCGGCACGCGCGCAAGGGTCAATTGTTACGCTGTTACTAGCGTTGGCCGAGTGTGGTGTGGCCGAAGAGGCCTTTGTGATTCTGCGGTTGCGAGCGCCAGTATTGCGGGGGCGACGATACGGTCGCGTTTAGTTCCGCGGCGGCGTGCCATGGCCAACGGGGGTCAAAGAGGATGCCGCGAGCGAGCGCGACGAAATCGGCCTTTCCACTCGCGACAATTTCTTCGGCCTGGTGTGCATCGGTAATAAGCCCAACGGCCATTGTATTGACGTTTGTTGCTTTCTTGACTGCTTCCGCGAAGGGAACCTGGTAGCTCGGGGCGATTGGAATTTTCTGGGCGTGTGAAATGCCGCCAGTTGAAACGTCAATCCAATCGACGTTCCGATCTTTGAGGATGTGCGCGAACGCGATGGTCTGTTCGAGATCCCAACCGTTTTCGACCCAATCAGTTGCGGAGAGCTTGATGCCAACTGGTTTGTCGCTCGGAAAAACTGCGCGCACCGCGTCAAATATTTCCGTTGGAAAGCGCAAACGGTTTTCGAGTGATCCGCCGTATTCGTCGGTGCGGTGATTGGAGATCGGTGACAGGAACTGATGAATCAAATAACCGTGTGCGCCGTGCAGTTCGATTCCGTCAAGGCCGAGTCGCGCTGCGCGTTTTGCCGCATCGACAAATGCGTTGCGAATACGATCCAATCCGACCTGGTCCAATTCAATTGGTGCGGGTTCGCCGTCGCGTTGCGGAATGGCTGATGGCGCATGCGGTTGCCAACCACCTTCATTGGGTTGGAGCAACCGGCCGCCTTCCCAGGGGCGCATGCTTGATGCTTTACGACCGGCGTGCGCGAGCTGCACGCACACTGCGATGCTCGAATGTTTGCGAATCAGTGCGAGCACGGGAACAAGTGCCGCTTCGTTTTCGTCGTTCCACAAACCCAAATCAGACGGTGAAATTCGTCCGTCAGCCTCAACGGCGGTTGCTTCGAGCGTCAGCATGCTCGCGCCGGACATTGCGAGGTTGCCGAGGTGCATCAAATGCCAGTCAGTCGCGTTGCCGTTGTCGGCCGAGTATTGGCACATCGGCGAGATCACGATGCGGTTGGGCAGGTCGACGCTGCGCAGTTTAATGGGTGAAAAAAGTGCGCTCACGGGTTTGAACTCGGCGGATGAAATCGTGATGGAGTCGGTTTGTCCTGGGGAAGATAGTGTGTGGGCGAGACTGTGTGCGGGGGTTGATGCTGGTAACGGCAACTGCGAGACGCGGATCGAGCGGATCACGCGGTTCGGTCTTTGTGGAGATGAATTTCGGTGCGCTCGGTTGAGATCGACGTTGCTTTGCAAACAGGCCTCGCAAGTCACGCTACACCACAGTCGACTCGGATTACCTGGTCAAAAGAAATGAAGTTTCAAAGTTGCGCACCGGACTCTCATATGACACGAAGCAATCCGTGTGATCCGTATGATCCGCGTTTCGCGTTGCGGTAATCCGATCTCTACGAGACGACGATCTTCCCCGTCATCTGCGGATGCAACGAACAGAAATACGGATATTCACCAGGGGTCATGAATTTCGCTGTGTACTTCTGGTCGGTGTCGAGAATCTTTGACGATGGAAACTTTCCATTCGCACTGATGACCAGATGCGGCACGTCATCGCGATTGATCCAGGTAATTTCAGTTCCCGCTTTGACTGTTGCGACTTTGGGACCGAACTGAAAATTGTCGATTGCGATAGTTCCCGGCGGTTGTTTCGAATTGTCGAGTCGCTTGGGTTTTCCGGATGCATGCTCCATGGCCATCGAACCAGCCATCGCGGCTTCGCCGGTCAAAGTGGTGTCGACAATTGCAAGATTGTGTTTCCCCGGAACGAACGTCACCGAAGTCAAGCCGAGAACATGCTGCAGACGATCGGCGCTGACAGTCAATGGACCTGGCGATGGTGCACTGCCGGGAGCGGGCTGCGGAAACGCTGTTGAAAACGCTGTATGAAAATGCACATTGCCTTCAACCTTCTGCATGGTTTGGTGAATGTGTCCGTTGAGCACCGTCACAGAGCCGAATCGTTTGAGTAACGCGAGCGCCTGCGCGCTGTCATCGGTGCCCCAGCCCCATTCGGGATAAATCGTCCAAAGCGGAATGTGGGCGAACACAACGATCGGTGTGCTTGCTGCAAGTCCCTGCAAGTCTTTCTTCAACCAATCGAGTTGTTCCTGGCCGAGCGCGCCGAGCCCACCCGCCTTTAGATCCATCACGTTTACGAG
>JBDUAX010000379.1:0-4617 GCA_040004455.1 Gemmatimonadaceae bacterium | reverse complement strand
TTTATCGGCCGCCGACGAAAAACTTGCACGGGCCATTGCTGTTGTCGGCCCGTGCGACATGATACCGCGAACTGAGGGTTCGCACTTCGATCACCTTACGCGCAACATTGTTTATCAACAATTGTCGGGCGCTGCAGCCGGCACCATTCATGGTCGATTTGTAGACCGTTGTGGCGAAGGAAAAACGCCAACGCCCGAACAGCTGCTCACCATTGACGTTGAAACGCTTCGGGCATGTGGATTGTCGACGGCGAAGGTTGCGGCGATTCGCGATCTCGCTTTGCACGTTAGTGACAATCGACTGCCATTGAACAAATTTGAGTCAATGGATGATACGGCAATTATTGAGTCGTTGGTAGCAGTACGGGGTATTGGCGTCTGGACAGCGCAAATGTTTCTCATGTTCAGACTGGGGCGGCCCAACGTGTTACCTGTACTCGATCTCGGTGTTCGGAAGGGCGCGCAGCGTATTTATCGCATGCGCAAATTGCCCGATGCAGCGCGTCTCGAGAAAACCGCGAAAACCTGGACGCCGTGGCGCTCGGTCGCAAGCTGGTATTGTTGGCGCATCCTCGACGTGGACAATGTTGGAGGCTGGTAACAATGTCTCATGAAGAGTTTCGCCGCACTGTTCGCGCGAGTGTTTCCGTGCAGGACTTGTTTGCGTGGCACGAGCGCCCGGGCGCTTTCCAACGATTGTCGCCGCCGTGGGATGCGCCCAGGGTACTTGAGCAATCGGGAGGCATTCGCGATGGCGCGCGCGTTGTGCTTGAGCAACCAGTTGGTCCAGTCAGTACAAAATGGACACTTGAGCATCGCGACTACATTCAGAACAAGCAGTTTCGCGACGTGTTGTTAAGCGGGCCGTTTTCTTTTTACGAGCACACACACGGGTTTGAATCGGCAGGCGTGAAGTCAAGTCTGCTCGACGATCACATTCAGTACGATTTGCCATTTGGCGTATTGGGCGCCGCATTTGGAAGCGAATTTGCGCGCCACTCGTTTGAACGGGTGTTTCACTATCGTCATACGCTTATGCTGAACGATCTTGCGCGTCACACACAATTCGCCGATCGCGGTCCAATGCGAATTGCCATTACGGGCGCCAGCGGATTTATCGGTACACAATTGTGTGCGTTTCTTTCAACGGGTGGGCACACGGTTCTGCGTATCGATCGCGGCGCGTTCAATCCGGGGGTTGTTGACGTTCCATGGAATCCGTCGGCGGGCATTCTCGACGCAAGCGCGCTGGAGGGAGTTGATGCGGTCGTGCATCTCGCCGGCGCAAATATCGCCGAACGTTGGACTGACGAGCACAAAAAAGCGATTCGTCAAAGTCGTGTTGATGGTACGACGCTCATTTCCAAAACCATTGCGAATCTCGAACGCAAGCCCAAAGTGCTGGTGAGCGCGTCAGCCATTGGATTTTATGGCGATCGCGGTGATGAAGTTCTTGATGAATCAAGCAGTGCCGGAACCGGCTTCCTGTGTGATGTTGTGCGAGAGTGGGAAGCGTGCACGGAAGCCGCCGAACGCGCAGGCATTCGAGTCGTACACACCAGAAACGGTATCGTGCAGGGCGCAGCAGGCGGTGCCCTCGCCAAACAATTGCCGTTCTTTAAGCTTGGCCTGGGCGGGCCACTCGCCGGCGGTAAAATGTGGGTCAGCCCCATCGCTCTCGACGACGAAATTGGAGCGATTCATTTCTGCATAATGCGCGATGACATGAAGGGCCCTGTGAATTTCGTTGCGCCCACACCGGTCACCAATGCAGAATACACGAACACTTTAGGGCACGTCCTCAAACGCCCAGCCTTTATGCCCATTCCCGCATGTGCATTGCGACTGATGTTTGGAGCCGAGATGGTGAACAACACCATTCTTACGAGTTTGCGTGTGCTTCCGGGCGCACTGCAACACGCGGGCTTCGAATTTCGTCACCCCACTTTGGAGAGCATGCTGCGCTTCGAGTTGGGAGCGTAGTTGTTGGGCGCGCTTAACAGTTCCGCATTTTTCCTTGCCGTTTTTGGAGCACTTCTTGTTGTAAGTGTGTTGTTCAGTCGTGCCAGCGTGCGCACCGGTGTTCCGCTCACGCTCGTATTCCTGGGCATCGGCATGTTGGCTGGTTCGGAAGGCATTGGGGGCATCGCATTCGAAGACTACGCTCTGTCGTTCCGGCTAGGCACGATGGCACTGGCGTTCATTCTGTTCGACGGCGGACTGAATACGCGGTGGAGTCATGTCCGCCACGTTCTCGCGCCAGCTGGCGTGCTTGCGACGATTGGAGTTATTGCTACCGGGGCAATTGTCGCGGGCGGCGCACATTTGTTTGGAATGGGGTGGAATGAAGCCTGTCTCATTGGCGCAATCGTTTCGTCTACCGACGCGGCTGCCGTTTTTTCCGTGCTGCGCGCGTCGGGAGTGCATCTCAAAAAGCGCGTTGGTTTAACGCTCGAGCTGGAATCGGGACTGAACGATCCGCTCGCGGTAATTCTCACGACGCTGGTCATACAGTTCATTGTCGACCGCGAGCACGTGTCCGGAGCGCAGATTGCATTGTCCGTATTGATGGAAGTCGTAGTTGGTGGAGTGCTCGGTGCGTTTATTGGAATTGGTGCGCGGCGACTGCTTGTGCGATTCCCGTTGCGCCCTAGCGGTTTGTATCCGGCGTTTACGGTTGGTGTTGCGTGTTTGGCATACGCGCTTCCGACCCTACTGCATGGTAGTGGATTCCTCGCCGTCTACATTGCGGGTATTGCGCTTGGCGAAGGTGCACTTCCGTATCGCAATAGTGTTGAACGCGTACACGATTCGATCGCCTGGCTTTGCCAAATTGGAATGTTTCTTGTTCTGGGGTTGTTGGTTTCCCCGTCGCGATTGGCGTCGGGTGCGCTCACTGGATTGGGGGTTGCACTACTGCTTGCGTTCGTTGCGCGCCCCGCCGCTGTTGCGCTGTGCCTCGCGCCGTTCCGGTATCGCATTCGCGAAGTGGCGTACATCGGTTGGGTCGGATTGCGTGGTGCGGTTCCGATTGTGCTTGCCACGCTACCCGTGATTTCCAACGTACCGGGCGCAGCTCACGTGTTCGACGTGGTGTTTTTCATCGTCGTCATCAACGCTGCAATGCAGGGCACGAGCGTGCCGTGGGTAACGCGCAAACTCAAAACGGAGGCTGCCGAACCAGCGCCAGCGTCGGCGGTGCTTTCCATCGAAGGGCATCGGGAGTTCACCACTCTCATCCATTCGTATTTCGTCGACGAACTTTTGGCAGTAGCGGGCTTGTCTCTGGCTGACGTGCCAATTCCGGGCCATTCGTCGGTAATGATGGTCGTGCGCGGCAAAGAACTCATTGCGGCCCGCGGCGAAACAATCCTGACGCCGGGTGACCATGTGTATCTGCTCGTGGCGCCAGAGGATACGCCCATTGTACAGCTCATGTTCGGTCAACCCGAGGGGGAGTGAACTTTGGAAATTGACACCAAGGGCGTGACTTTATCGTAGTATTCAGCAACATATGAACGCCATAATTCTCGAGAGCGTCCTCTTCTTCGCCTTAGTGGCGGTGGTGGGCGCTCTGCTCGTTTACGCAATCAGCGGCACGTCGGTGGGCATGCGCATTCGTCAATCGATGAATCGCAAACGCATTGAAGAAGTCGCAGATTTAACGTGCCCTGTTCACGGCTTGCAAAAGAAGGCCGAGTTGGTACGTCTACCAACCGGTGAAGCACTGTGCCCTCACTGTTATCGGGAGGCTGTAAATGGCGTCGTCGATTGATGAGACAATTTCCAGCATGAGAGGATCTATGAACGCAGGCGGAACGGGTCGTGGCGGCATCGTTGGCAAGTTGGTTATCGCGGCATTGGTATTGTTTGTGCTGATCTTCCTCATCAAGCCAATTATCGTGTATGTCGAACCTGGCCACGTTGGCATTGTCATTCACCGTGGCGGTGGGGGTGTTGAGCCCGTTCCACTGGGCCCCGGCATGCACATGCGCAATCCGTTGTTCACTTCCATCGAAGTGTATCCGACGTTCATGCAAACCATTGTGCTGACGAAAACGACCACCGAAGGCTCGGGAGGCAACGATGAAATCAATGTGAATTCGGTCGAAGGCCAGCCGATTTCAGTTGATGTGTCGATGTCGTTTGAGATTGATCCAGCAAAGGTGCCCGCCCTGTATACGACGTTCCGAACCGACATCACGACAATTCAACACGGGTTTGTAAAGCAGGCCATCCGTCAGGCATTGCAGGAGAGCATGGGTACCGAAGAAATTGCAGCGATGATGGGCCCGAAGAAAGCGGAGGTCGTGGCTCTCGCGCAGGCCAAGGTGCAGAAAGCCTTATCGCCGTATGGCCTGGAAGTGAAACAATTCACCATCAATGAACTGCGCGCACCGCAAGCAGTAATGGAGGCCATTTCGCTCAAGAACGTCATGCAGCAGCAAGCACTCACGGCGCAAAACGAGTTGCAGAAGAACACGTTCCAGGCGCAGGGTGATTCCATTAAGGCAGCTGGTGGTGCAAAAGCGATTCTTGCGCTCGCCGAAGCGCAGGCGAAGGCCAACGATTTACTTGCACGCAGCATCACGGCAACACTCGTAAGCTACGAAATGG
>JBDUAX010000378.1:0-4623 GCA_040004455.1 Gemmatimonadaceae bacterium | reverse complement strand
GGATCGAAGAGGATTCGCTTGAGTTCCCTGATGTCCTCAACGATGAAGTCGAGCAACGCCGTTCCGGACTTTCCCTTGATGTCCCGCTTGAGCGTAGCGACGGATGCCTCACTCGAAGCAATCAAGCGGGTGACAATGGCCGGATCGAGCGCAAGAGGAGCCTTTGCGCAAGATGATGACGGAGCATTAGCCGATGCATCGTCGGGCCGCGCGGCATCCAAGATATCGTTCGGTATTAAACGAATAAAATTTCCGCGTTTCAGTACGCTTTGCAGCGCGTCCCTGAATAACGGATCGGATTTCCCGGTCATCTCCAAAATTCCCGCGCGACTGGACGGTGCAGCCAAGGTCTGTGTGACGTCAACGAATAACCTTCCCCCAGCCTCGGCCATTGGTCTTGGTGTGGTTAGCTGCCAAAAGGAGAGTCCAAGCGGTTTTATGGCATCGGTCATCATTTGGTTATGGCCGACGGAGAGGTACACGTGGTTCTCTCCATCGGCGACTTCGGGAACGGGGAATAGCGTCGTGATTGGCCGACTTTGGACAAACTGGAAATCGTCGTCGACCAGACACCATTCGATGTCCTGGGGGCGACCGAAATGCGTTTCAATTCGCCGGCCAAGCTCTGCGACGCGCACGACCTGCGCATTTGTCAGCGTTGGTTGATTCTGCCGTTCTGGTTCAAGCGCCTGTTGATGCGTGCCACCTCCGGACAATGCCTGGATGATGAGCTTCTTGGCGCCGATCGATCGGGAGACGATCACGCCGTCACGCACCTTGTAAACGTCCGGGTTCACCAAGCCGGCGACCAAAGCTTCACCGAGTCCGAAGCTGGCGTCGATAGAGGAGACTCTCCGGTTGCCGGTAATGGGATCGGCGGTAAACAGGATGCCGGATGCGTGCGGGAAAACCATCCGTTGCACGACCAAGCCCATTTGCACGTTCCGGTGATCGAGGCCGTTTTGCAGGCGGTAAGCCACGGCTCTCTCGCTGAAGAGCGAGGCCCAGCATCGGCTGACGCTTTGGAGAATCGCCGCCGCGCCGACAACGTTGAGGTACGTGTCGTGCTGTCCCGCGAATGAGGCCGTCGGCGAGTCTTCCGTCGTCGCGCTTGATCGAACAGCATATGCAGCGTGTTCATCGTTCCGCGCGAGCGCGGAGGTGATTGCCGCAGCGACATCGTCGGGGATGGGGATGCGTTCGACGGTCTGGCGAAGTTCTGCGCTCACAGTGCGAATCCCCTCGCGATCATCTGCTTTGAGGTGCGACAGCCTTTCGAGTTGATCGTCGATCGAGGCTGTCTGCGCAGAACGCGCATCCGACATGAGTCTCAAGAACGCATTCGTCGTTATGCAAAAGCCACGGGGCATTTGAATGCCTTCGATGCGCGAAAGTTCGCCAAGATTCGCGCCTTTGCCACCAACGATGGCAACGTGCGTCTCGTCGATCTCCTCGAAACTCAGCGCGTAGCGGCTCATCCGCTCACCTCACCGACGCGAAATACTTCGATGCAAATGCATCAGGGAGCGGCACATCGTCGTACGAATTGACCGCTATAAACAACACGCGCATTCAGGGCTCCTTTTTGAGATTGAGCGAATCTGCACTCCCCCGGTGGGCTTGTGGCAAGTCCGGGGTGTGCTTACATGTTACTTGTGGCAACGAGATGTGCTTCGAAATTGTGGGTAGTCGAAATCATCGACGGCTATATCATCGCGACGTCTCCACAGTATTGAAACGAAAGGCGGATTCATGAGCGAATCGGACGCGGCAGTGAATGGTTTCACAATCATGTTTGTGTGCGCAGCACTGCTTTTTGCGGCGGTGTCAGTGCCGTTAATTCGTGAGCGCGTCAAACCAAATAATTGGTATGGTTTTCGAACCGCAAAGACCCTGAGCGACGAACGAATTTGGTATGCTGCAAATGTTTACAGCGGGCGTCTGTTGTGTGCTTTGGGTACGCTTCTGGCGGTCGCAGTTGTGAGCTTGCGACAGGTACCAGGAGTCGCAGCTTCGTTGGCGACTTATTGCTTCGTGTGTGGTGTGCTGTTCACAGTGGGTTTGTTAATTGTGACGGGATTGAGTTTACGTTTCGTTGACGGACTATGAAAAAGACGTCGTCCAAGTCTGTGAAGAAAGTCATCCGGAAAATCGCGAAGAAAGCAGCAAAGAAAGTCGCGAAGAACACTGCGACGCCAGTGCTTCTCTCGGGTGGCAATCCGCAGATCGCGAAGGCCGACGGCGATGCCCCAGTGCAAGCGTACATCGCCGCGTTGTCCGGATGGCAACGAGAAATTGTGCGCCGCATTGATGCGCTTGTTGTGCGCGCCGTTCCGAGTGTGCAGAAATCAGTCAAATGGAACTCCCCACTGTACGCAATTGAAGGTCTTGGCCGAATCGCCGGCATTCACACATTCGCGAAGTACATTAAAGTGGCATTTTTTCGCGGCGCATCACTGCGCCCGGTACCACCCGGCGAATCCAAACAAAAAGAAGTGCGATACATCGACATTCGTGAAAACGAAACGCTCGACGAAAAGCAATTCGTTTCCTGGGTGAAGCAAGCGAGCAAGTTGACTAAAGACGACATGTAAATGCGCCATAGTCAATCAAGACTGGGGCGCATCACAGAGCTGGTTACGTTTGCTTCGGGGTCTTCTTAACTGCTGCTTTCTTAACTGTTTTCTTGACTGCTTTTTTGCTCACCTTCGCGGACTGTGTTGCGGAGTTCACGGCCACCGCCGCCTTGATCAGTTTTTTGAATCCAGCCTCATCGATTTTCTCCCCCTCGCGAAAATCGATTGCGCGACGTGTTCCTCCCTCGAGGCTCGCATTAAAGATTTTCTTCGGATCGTCGATTGACGCGCCTCGTGCAAACGTGAGCTTTACGACCTGCTTGTAAGATTCCCCTGTGCAGATAATGCCATCGTGTGACCACACGGGAACGCCCGGAGACGACGCCTTCGCCCATTTCCACTCTTCTTCGACGTCAGGATCCGCATCGAGAATGAGTTGACGAAGCCGAGCGAGCATTACGCCTCGCCAGTCACCCAAATCTTCCACGCGCTTCGCAATTTTTGTCGAAGCGGATGCGTCGTTCGCAGCACTTTTCTTCGCGGTCATGAGTGTTCAGTCTCGAGCATCGTTCTCTCCCGCATTGATTGATGGACAACTCGCGGAGCATAGAGCATGCAAACTCCGCGGTCAACTTGGGAGGGTCACAGTTGAACCCGTTCCGCGCTTGCTGTAGCGTTGCCGCATGCACACTCATCGTTTGCTCATTGTCTCCGCGATGGCGCTACTCGCCGGGACCGCTATAGCACAAACGCCGCAGATCGCACCCAAGTCGACGCCGAAATCCAAGCTGACAATCGATCAGTTGGTGCAGATCAAACATCCATCGGGGCACCAGTGGACGCCCGACGGCAGCCACGTGTGGTTCACTTACGACGATGGCGGCATCAACAACGTGTGGGCGGTCGCTAGCGATGCGAGCAGTCCAGCGGTCGCGTTGACGAGTTATGCCGAGGGGCAGACTGGTGGCGGCGCGTTCTGGAGCAAGGACAGTCAAAACTTTTTCTATCAACGAGACGGTGGGCTGCTGACCGTTTCGGTGAAGGGTGGCGCGCCACACACCGCCTGGGCGTCGGCCGCTCGGGGTCGGGGGTTTTCGCTTTCTCCTGACGGTACGCGGGTCGCGTTCCTGGTGGGTGGCGGAGGTGTTCGGGGCGGTGGCGTTGCCGACTTGATCGTGCATACGATCTCCACCAACGCCGATCAAAAAATTGCACACGCCGACGGCTCGATTGCTGGCATGGCCTGGTCACCCGACGGATTGAACCTGGCCTTCTCCACAACCGCCACAAGCGGTGCGTCAGACTTGGTGGTTGCCAACGTTAGCGCTAACACGCAGAACATTATCCACCATTCGGACGGCGCAATTGGTGCGCCATCATGGACTCCTGATGGCGCCAGCATCACATACAGTGCTGGTGGCGGCGGTGGTGGTGGCGGTCCGATTCTGCATTACGCCTCACCCCCGGAGATTGGGCCGAAGCTGATTTTCGTGGCGACCGAGGGTGGCCGAGGGGGTGGCGGTGGCGGTGGCGGTGGCGGGGCGAACTTCATGATTCCGGCCGGCGGTGGCACACCGAAACAACTCGCAGGCGGAGGGGGAGGATTTGGCGGAGGTCGCGGCGGCAGCAACTGGCTCGACGCGACGCACACGCTGGGAACGCGGATGTCGAACGGCGGCCTGACGCGGACGTCCGAATCCATCGACATCAACGGCGGCGCACCAACGCTGCTTCACGTCGACACCGCCGCGAAGTTTTTTAGTTCGGTGAACACAACGGCGTCGGCGATTTCGCCAGACCGGAAGTGGTTGATGTACACGAACGACAACACCGGCTGGGATCAGGTGTACGTCGTCTCGACCGCCGGTGGAACGCCGGTGCAACTCACCAAGGCGCCGGCCGAACATTGGCGCGCGGTGTGGTCGCACGACTCGAAGCGTATTGCGTGGGACGCGAACACGCAGGCCAAGCCAGGCACGCGCCACATCGAGATTGCGACGATCAATGACAGTCCTGCCACTGCAACAATCGTTGCCGTGACATCGGG
>JBDUAX010000377.1:0-4638 GCA_040004455.1 Gemmatimonadaceae bacterium | reverse complement strand
GCGCGACTGTCGCGCGTGCAACGTCAATTACTCTGCCGCACTTCCGGCAGCGAAGATGACCAACGGTTGCCTCGGTGTGATACCGCTCGCCGCACTCGCAAATAACCTGATTCATGAGCGGGAAATATGAGCGACAACAACGCCTAACACTATGAAAGCGCTAACCGCAGCTCCTCGGCCCACTGGTCAAGCGTACTACGCGGCGGTAATTCGGGGGAGTCCGGATAGACCCGTAACACGTCATCGCGCATGAATCTTGGGTGCACATGAAAGTGCAAATGAGGCACTTCCTGGTTCGCTCCTTCGCCGGCTGAGTGCCACACACTGAGCCCATCATTCGGAAAGACTTGGTTCACGGCACGTGCTACGTGTGCTACGGTCACCATGATTGCGGCGGCGGTTGCATCATCGGCTTCGCGAATGTCAGAAACGTGCTGGCGCGGAATGACCAGGACGTGGCCGTGGTGAAATTGGCGCAGGTCGAGGAATGCGATTGTGATTGCGTCCTGGTAAACGATGCTCGCGCGTGAATGGTCGGCAACGATCGCGCAGAACACGCAGTTCGGGTCACTGCCGCTTTCGACCACGCTGCTTTCACTCATTTGCGAATTGTTTGTTGAGTCTCAGCGCCCGCCTCAATCAAATTCTGCGCCAAAGTTGGCTGCGGGGGAAGTAGCGCCACGACTTCGTCAATGCGCCGCTTTGCCTGATCACGCACCAGCGCAACTTTGACGATGTGCCACAAGGCGATACCAAGAGTGCGACTCGCGCGCGGATCTGGTTCTGGTACACTGAATAACTCATATAACGGGCGCACGTAGCACGCGACGTGAACTTCGCTCGCGTCCGCCTCGACCAATCCGCGAATTGCCAATATGTGTTCGATCAAGCGTTCGTCGGCGGCATCCATGCCTAATGTGTGGCCGAGTACGCGGCCAACAATCGGCTCAACGAAGTCAAGTCGGTCCACCCAGTTTCCAACAATCTTCGACATGATAGCAACTCAGCTGCAGGATTTACTTTGCGTTTCGCATTCGAATTAGCGAGAACTGCAGCGTAGATGCAACAATTGATGCGGCAAAACCGCGCAAGTCCTCGAGAAAACGAAGTTCAACGCCACGCTCGCGTATCGCTTGCATCGGGTCGTCAATAATCAGCCTGCGAATTGGTTTCACAGGCGAGCGGCTGACGTAATAACCCGCGCCTGCATCAAGGCAAGTGAACGCTTCGGGCGCAAATTCATAGCAGTACAAAACGGTGTTGCGAATGCGATCGGCCCAATCACTTTCGACAGCAACTACTCCAGGACTGCTGCCAAGGAATCGCTCGACGTCGGTGGCAACAGTATTGCCATTCGCGAAATAGGCAACGCGTGGACAAGCCCTCGGCAACAAATAATTGTGCAGACGATCGCCAGTTATTGCCCAAACAAATGCGTCGTCGTGAGACTCGGACGTGCGCGGTTCAAATAATTTGATATCCGCGATTTCGCTGACGTGATACAGAATTTCATTCGACACGTATACGATTGATAAAACCGTTCACCGTTGGAACACAGAACACAAACTCCGGAAAATAACGGGTGCGAGGGCAGTCGAGACATTTCTGTTGGAAATAATATTATTCAATGTCCGCATGCCAAAACGAATGGTCAGGAAGTGTTTCGCAGAACTCGCCAGTAAGTGTTGGAGCAAGAATGAGAGTCATTGCATTGACTGGCCGGAGCACCGATCAGGATCGGCAAGAACAAAGGAGGCCGGCTTCGATCGTTATCTGACGAAGCCGGGCAACCTTGCGATGCTTGAGACCATTCTGTACAACGTGAAAGGGCTGAGCGCGCCTTAGCGTGAACCCGTCGTAGTTGCCGAAGGTGGCGGTGGCGTAAGGCGCAAGTAACCGCCTCCCTTCTTTCTGCAACCGCCCAGCGACAGCAGGCCGGCCGAGACTACGGCTACGATTAGCAGCGTGCGGGCCTGCATTCCGCGTTTTCGATTCGATTGCGTTTGAGATTTCATGACGGGTTTCCTCAAGTGGGGATGGAAAGGACCGCAATTTCAACGATTAGCGTACGGCCCTTCAAATGCAGACTGCAGGACCAATGATTTTCATCCCGCATGGGGCAAAATACATTGCCGTTCCCTGCGATTTTCACTCAAGTCCCCCCATACCACTCGTATCCCAAGTCCGTCCAGTACCCGCCGTTCCGCTGAGGCATGAACACAATCTTCGTCAAGTACTTCGTATTCTTATATCCCAATTTCGTCGGTGAATGAATGCGCGCTGGTGCGCCATACGCGGGCGTCAGCAACATGTCTTCCTTCGCATACGCAACAATCGTTTGCGAATGCAACGCGCTGTCAATGTCCCAACTCTCGTGATAGCCGTCATCGAATGACTGAAAATCCACGTATTGCGCATCACTTGTTGGCTGCACAATACGCGCAATCTCTGTCATAGGCGCGCCAGTCAGTATTTCGACTGCCGTCCAGCCTTCCACGCAAAAGTGATCAACGCGCTGACGCTTGCTCGACACCTTCATCAAATCATCGAGCGACATCTTCACCGGGTTCTTGACCGCACCGCCAATCTCAATGGACCACGGACCCTTCGCGTAATCCCACTTCGGTACCGTTTTTGAAACGAAGTACGACGGGAATTTATCCCCGGCAATTTTCGCTTTCGGTGAACCATTGTTCAAGCTGGATTTCGTAAACAACCAGCGCTCCACGGTTTCGTTTTTCTTCTCCGCGTAATTCAACCAACGATCAGCCCACGCGGGACCGGTGCTGTTGCAGGCGCTCAGCAACGCACCACCAAGTGTGAGCGAGCCCAGGCGCAGAAAGTTACGACGATCGAATTTTCCACTTGCGCGTTCGTCTTCAATCACTTTGTCCATCAATTGGTCGGCGCGTTTCACAATGCGCGAGCGCTCGTCGGAATTCATTTCGGGGCTCCCGCGATTTCTTCTTCTCGTTCCCTACGCTCGGCATCACCCGGATGAGCTGGCAGCAAATGCGTAAACGGTCGCGCGTTGCGTGCCTCGGGAGAGAAACGATCTTCGTCGTATCCACCAGTCGTCATTGCGCGGATGCCATAGGGATCAACCGCAAACACCATGAAGACATGCGCGAATATGAGCGTGGTCAGCAACATCATCGCGCAAAAGTGCCACCAGCGCGCTAACGCGTAACCGCCCATCAGATTCGTCAACCACCCAAGTGAAACCGGTTTCCACACGGCGAGCCCGGTTGTGATTAACACGGCACCGCACACCAGCATCACGAAATACGTGTTCTTTTGCAGTGCGTTGTGCTTGCCCTGATGCGGATGATTCTTTCGAATGAACAAATAGAACTTGATCATTTCCCAGGCATCACGCACATCACCGCGCACCGGTTGCAACGTACGCCACTCGCCATGAAGAAAAATGAATGTCAAGTACACCAATGCGTTCACGACAAGCATCCACATCGCCGCGAAATGCCAATGACGAGCACCCCCCAGCCAACCACCAAATGTCAGGTCGGCGGGAATTCCTTTCCCTTCCCACGGCCACCAGCGAAATGTCTCACCTTTGCGCGCAAACCCCGGAGACGCGTTGTAA
Organism: Gemmatimonadaceae bacterium; assembly: GCA_040004455.1. GTDB lineage: Bacteria > Gemmatimonadota > Gemmatimonadetes > Gemmatimonadales > Gemmatimonadaceae > Gemmatimonas. The sequence continues at coordinate 1,034 of JBDUAX010000377.1, read as the reverse complement.
ATGCGCAGCCCCGACCCGATCATGATGAAAATTGAAAGCGCGCTCACCCAATGCGTAATGCGCACCAGCGGATGATAGCGGCGCTCTTTGCGCACTGGCTTCGCTTCATTTTTCGTCTGCACGGGAGCGTGCATCGATGAAACAGATTCGCTCATGGTTTTTCAGCTAGTAGCGTTGCGACAGCCGCGTCGAGCTCCTTGTACGAACCCTCGCCATCGTGATGAAACCGAATGCGTCCTTTCTTGTCGATCACATAAACAGACGGCCAATATTCGTTGTTGAACGCCTTCCAAATGATGTAGTTGTTGTCGAGTACTACTGGAAACACCACTCCCAAATCTTTCACTGCCCGTTCAACGTTCTCCCGTACGCGCTCTCTTGGCAACTCCGGAGTGTGGACACCAATTGTCACTAACCCCTGAGCCTTGTAACGCGCCGCGGTTTCCTTCACATGCGGTAACGCGTTCAAACAGTTGTAACAAGCGAACGTCCAAATCTCCACCATGGTCACTTTGCCCTTCAGTGACTCACGAGTAATTGGCGCGCTGTTCAACCATCCGATACCCCCCTCCAACGACGGCAATTCGCCAAGATCAGGTAGTACGCCGCTCGTCGCACCATGGATTCCCCCGGGCGCAAGCCCACGCACGAGCGCACGCTCGATGCCGGCCGTTGGCGCAGTTGGAACGCGCGCAAACAGCTGCGCATCAGTTCCAGTGAATAAGAGAATGGCCGCTGCTAACGCTGCCGCGCCAATCGTGAACTCAACTCCGCGATGAACGCGAAGCCACGTTGATTGAAATCTTTTACGCATGATATCTCCGAGCGTGAGGATCATTGCAAATACGACACCACTCCCTGCCGCAAATGACAGCAACACAAACACCAACGACGATCTGGGCAAATCACCAACCGCTGCACCCGCCAACACCAACGCGAGAATTGGCCCTGCGCACGGCGCCCAAACCAATCCGGTTGCCGCACCCATCAACACCGCGATCGCGACGCTCGCTTCTTTTTTTGCCGAACCTGCA
>JBDUAX010000376.1:0-4640 GCA_040004455.1 Gemmatimonadaceae bacterium | reverse complement strand
GGTGTGAACGGACAGGCGTACGATCGCATGAACGATATTAATCCCGAAGAAATTGAGAGCATTGAAGTTGTGAAGGGTCCGGCGGCGGCCACCCTGTACGGCGCGGACGCCAGTGCTGGCGTCATTCAAATCATCACCAAGAAGGGCCGCATGGGCTCGAACAAATTTTCGCAGTCAGTGCGAATTGAAACGGGTACCAGTGATGTCAATTACACGCCTCCCGACAACTATGGCATTTGCACGGCAACGCTGGTTGCGACGACGAGCACGAACCCGTTGTGCCGGGGCCTGGCTGTGGGCGCCCTTGTTCACGACAACCCATTGCTACGCGTTGGAGCGTTCAGAAACGGCAGCGATCTCCTGCTGAATTGGAATGGAAGCGGCGGCGGCCAGAACTATGGCTACAACCTTTCCTTCGGATCGGACAAGACACAGGGCTCGTTGCCCAACAACAAATATGAGCGCTACAACATTCGAACAAATTTCAATTACGTGGCGAATACCAAGCTCAGATTGGATGCCGGTCTTGGCCTTGTTCAAAGCCAGGCACAGCTGCCGGACAACGACAATAATACCAATGGCTGGTTTGGCGGCGGGCTGCTGGGTAGCCCACTCACACGAAGCGATGCCGCAAACGCTGGAACCACACCCGATGGCTGGTATGCGTCAGGAAGACATTACGGCGCCATTTCGGCAATTCAGCACAAGCTGCTAACGCATCGTTTTACCACAAACATCACGGCTAACTATGCGCCAGTGAACTGGTTCACCAACCGGCTGACAGGTGGCTTGGACTATGCGAGCGACGAAGGCCGGAATTTTCAGCCCAAAAATGACAGTCTGTGGTACGGTGGCTTAACAGATGGTGGCAGCAACGCAGTCGCGGCGCGCGGTGCCGAACGCTACACGTTTGACTACCTCGGCAACATGAAAAAGGGTTGGAGCCGAGGCATTGAAACGAACCTATCGTTTGGTCTGCAAGTGGTATCTACGCGAAACACTATTACGAACAGCACGGGCATTGGATTTATTACGAATGCCAATACCTCGGTGAATTCGGCCGCAACAACGACTGGTGGTAGCGGATTCACGGAGCAGCGACAATTCGGATACCTGTCACAGTTGCAAATTGGCAGCGACGACAAGCGTTTTTTGCAAATTGGTGTCCGTATTGACAAGAATTCGTCGTTTGGTACAACGGCGCCCGCATTCCGTCTGCCCAAGATTGGCGGAAGTTGGGCCATTTCTGAAGAAAGTTTTTTTGATCCGATAGCGCGCTATATAAACACCTTACGCCTTCGCGCGGCGTATGGCACAACGGGTCGGTCACCGAACCCCGGCGACGCGCTCACGACGCTCGTGTCGTCGGCGTACAACATTACCGGTACGACGGCGGCGGGTGCGGTTCCTGGTAACCCAGGTAATGCGGGGCTCAAGCCCGAACGCGGAAGTGAATTCGAAGCTGGATTTGATGCCGGCTTTTTCAGGGATCGCGTGTCGGCCGAACTGACGTACTTCAAAAAGACCACCAACGATCTCATTATTGCACGGCCAATTCCGCCGTCGCTCGGATTTTCTGCCAATCCATTGGCGAATATTGGTTCCGTCGTCAACAGCGGTTTGGAACTGGCACTGAACATCAGCGCGGTCAGCAAGCGGAATTTCCGCTGGGATGTTCGCGCTGGCGCTAACACGCTGCATAATGAACTGACGAGCCTCGGCTCGGGGGCAAACAAGGTTCTGCCTTTCGCACTGGGTGGTGCGGGCCGAACCTTGGTGGGTCAACAACTTGGTGTGTTTGTGTCGAAGAAAATTCAATCCATCGACGTCGCGAACAACAAAGTCATTGTCAGTGACACACTGGCTCCGGTTGGCAATCTGTTTCCAACGCTGGAGTGGAATGTCACGAACACGGTTACCGTATTCAAGAATTTCCGTGTCAGTGCGTTGCTCGATGCGAAGCGCAATTTTATTGTGCAGAATTTTACGGCGTACTTTCGCGAAACGCAGATTCCCCGCTCCAATTTGCGGATCGATCCGACAGCACTGTCGGCGTACGAGCGGCTTCGCCGATATGGCGACCCCACTCCCGGAAATCCTGCTTTCGTGACCACCAAAGGCAACGCAGCGACAGTAAGCGACGTGATCGATGCGTACCTTGAGCCGGGTGATTTTGTGCGACTGCGTGAGGTTTCGGCTACCTACACGCTTCCGATCTGGCTGTTCAGGCACATGGGCAGCGTGAGTAACGCGTCTTTGACCCTCGCACTGCAGAACGTCAAGCTCTGGACGAAATATTCCGGCGCCGATCCGGAAATCAACGCGCAGTCTGGTGCATTTTCGCGACAGGATTTTCTGACGCTGCCGAATCCGAAGAAGACAGTGCTTCGATTCACACTCAACTTCTGAGGACGACATGACTCGCAATAAAACAATCCGTCGCGCGGTTACCCGCGCCGTTGCAGGCACCGTGGTCGTAGTAGTTGCTGGTGCATGCTCTGACAAATTTTTACAAGTTACAAACCCCAACGTCATTGACGCGTCTACAGTCGATCCAACGTCTGGTGCGGTAACGCTGGCATTTTCCGCTCAACAAAACTTCGCGACGGCGTTAGGATGGCTTAGCATGTACGGCAGTTGGTTTTCGGGCGAGACCAACGTATCGGACACGTTTCCAACCCGAAACGAGTTCGGTTTTCGGGTTATCTCCGACTTGAATGGTTCGCTGCAGACTGATGTCTGGACGCCTATTTCGCTCGCCGCGGCATCGGCCAAAACGGTGCTCGACCTTACGCTGCCAACGCCAACTACAAACCTCAACATTGCCCGCGCTGCAACGTTTCGCGGCTTCGCGATTTTACAAATCGCGAGCGACTTCTGCACGGGGACGCTATCATCTGGCCCTGAACTCACAACGCCGCAGTTGCTCGATTCGGCGTCATTCTGGTTTACGCGTGGCATCGATGTTGGAAAGGCAAACGCGTCGGCCGATGGAATTGCTCTGTCAAATGCGGCGCTTGTTGGCCGTGCGCGAGCCAAACTGCAGAAGGGGGACAACACCGGTGCTCTCGCCGATGCGGCCGCCGTACCTGCCGGTTTCGTTTACAACCTGACCTACACAGATGATGCAAACAGCCGCACTCGTCTGTCGAACCGGCTGTATCAATTCACCTTTGACCGGAGCGCCCTCAGTGTAGCGCCGCCCTTTCGGATCACGGATCCGCGGGTGCCGTTCCTGGCCTCCAGCGTTACGAAGCTGAAAGGGCAAGACGAAGTCCCCGGCGGGTTCAATCAGCAGACGAAGTTCAACGCTTACAACGCGCCAATTCGTCTGGCATCGAAGCTGGAAGCTGACTATATCGCCGCCGAAGCATCGAAAGACGTAACGCAGCAACTGGCGTTGATCAACGCCCAGCGCACAGCCAACACGCAGCCTGCATATGCGGGTGCGACCGACGCGGCCAGCGTGCTTACGGAGCTGTACAATCAACGCGCATTCGAGTTCTACCTCGAGGGCAAACGTCTCGCAGACTTCCGTCGCTCACCCGCGTCGACACAGTTCATTACGCCAGCTGGCGATCCGTACTTCAAGCCGGGTTACGCCAACACCGGTACACAAACATGCTACCCGTTGCCACGCGCCGAGCGTGACAACAATCCGAACATTCCGAAGAGCTGAGCACGCGCTGTTGGCGTGATGTGCTGCTGATTGAAACGGGGCGAGTCGCAGATGCGACTCGCCCCGTTGTTGTGGTGGCGAACGTATCGCTCTACTTCTGCCCGTCGAACAACAGTTTATCGGCAATCTTGTTGGCCATTGCCCGCGCGTCGGCTTTGTCGTCGTTCGTCAAAATGATAACGGCGGCACCCTTCTCCGGAAAACGCACGAACGCATTGCGCTTACCGTCGCGCGAATAGAATTCGCTCTGACGCGTAGTGCCTTTGTAACTGTCGACAGTCCAACCAAACGCGTTCAAATTTGTCGCCGACGTTGCGACGGCCAACGAATCCTGCATCAATGCGCGGTTTGACGTCATCCCCAGCTCCCAACGATACAGTTCGTCGACGTTCGACATCCACGCGCCGGTCGTTGCATCAACCTTGGTTTTGTGCATACCGACCGGTGTCATAATGCGATCGGTCGCAACTTTGTCGAACGCAATACCCCCTTTTTTCGTCAGCAATTCGATGAACTGCTTGTCGGAGCCGGGTGGGGCACCAGCTCCGGACAAATATTGGCGCAGCGTCATCGCACTTCCCTCGGCGAGAGCATCATCGAGTTTGATTTTCCCCGAGCGCACAACGCTGTTCGCGATCGCGGCGTTCAATCCATCTGACAAACCGCCCAACTTGAAATTCGGAACGGTGGTCGTTGGCATGTACTTCCGTTGCGGTGGAATACCATAACTGGAATTCACAAAAACTTTGCCCTTCTGCGCAACCAACACCGTCGCGCCTCCCGACCCCTCCTTGTTGTACTCGGCGAAAATTCCGTCGATGAATTTCTGAGTGAGTTTCGTTTCTTCAATCGCGCGGTGAATGACACGACGTGCTGCCAGGTCGTAGCGATCACCCGGGTGCAACGTGAGAAACGGTTTTCCCTCGTCGCTTTTATCTTTGCCGTTGTACACGAAGGCTTT
>JBDUAX010000375.1:0-4641 GCA_040004455.1 Gemmatimonadaceae bacterium | reverse complement strand
GAGCGCGTCGATCTTTTGTTCGTTGTTGGCGAAGAAAAAGGTTCGCCGGGCGCGCGCGCGGCGAATCGCCTTCCTGCAACCAGCAAGTGGCTGGTGAACGGTGAGCCAACCGAAAGCAGACTCGCATCGGGTGGAAAAGGTGCGCAGCGTGTCATCGTGCGTGTGCGCGGTCGTGAAGCGCACTCCGCCTACATGCACCTCGGCGAAAGCGCGCTCGACCCTATGCTCGAGATGCTGCCGAAGTTGAAAGACCTCACACTTCCGACCGACGCGTTGCTGGGAGATACGACGTACAACATCGGTCTGATGCGCGCCGGAACCGAAGCGAACATCGTTCCCGGTTTTGCGGAAGCCGAGTTGATGATTCGACTCGTTGGTGACATCGCGCCTGTTCGCGCAGCATTTGAAGAGTGGGCCGGCAAGCGCGCCGAACTTGTTTGGGGTTCGCACATTCCCGCGCAGCACTTTCACGTCATCGACGGTTTCGAGGTCGCACCCGTCGCGTACACCAGCGACATCCCGTTGCTTGGCCGCTGGGGAACGCCGTTGTTGTTTGGCCCCGGTTCAATTCACGTGGCGCACACACCCACTGAATTCATCGCCGTCGACGAACTCGAATCGGCCGTGGCGAGTTACGAACGAATTGTTCGCACGCTGTTGTCTTCCTGAAGTTCGTCTTACTTCACACGAATTAAACGCATGAACTTTGTATGAAGCTCGAATCGAAATCTGCCCTCGTTCGCTTGGGCGAAGGCACGCGCTGGCCCGTCGCCATTCTTGGCGCCACCGGAGCCGTTGGACAAACGTTCATCCGCTCACTAGTCGATCATCCGTGGTTTGAAATTGCGGAAGTCGCCGCGTCGGAGCGTTCTGCTGGCAAATCGTACAAGGAAGCAACGCGTTGGTTGGAAGACACGATGCCAGCAAATGTTGCGTCGTTCACGGTTCAAGCGTGCGATCCGTCGGTAATCAAGTCACCGATCATTTTCTCGGCGCTCGATTCTGGCGTCGCTGGAGAAGTTGAAGCGGCATTTGCAAAAGCTGGCCGTTTGGTGTTAAGCAATGCGAAAAATTATCGCATGGAACCCGATGTTCCGCTTGTAATTCCCGAAGTGAACGGCGACCATCTTGCACTCATTGCGCATCAACGCCAAACGCGCGGATGGTCGGGTGCGATTGTGACGAACGCGAATTGCGCGGTAACCGTTATCGCGGCGGCGCTCGCGCCGTTGCACACGAAATTTGGGGTGCGCAAGGTGTTCGTAACCACCATGCAAGCAGTCTCCGGCGCCGGTTATCCCGGCGTTCCATCGCTCGACATTCTTGGCAACGTGATTCCGTACATTGGCGACGAAGAGCCGAAAATTGAGAGCGAGCTCAGAAAATTGCTGGGATCATTGTCTGGCAACGAAATCACGATGGCGCCAATCGTAACAAGCGCGCACGCCAATCGCGTGGCTGTTGAACATGGACACACGGTTTGCATGTCAGTCGGATTCGACAAAAAACCATCGGTCGAAGAAGCAACCGCCACCATTCGCGATTGGCGCGGACTCGAAAGCGCCCGCGGACTTCCCACGTCACCGGAATTCCCACTATTTCTGCACGATGCACCGGACCGCCCGCAACCGCGTCGCGACGCCATGATGGGCCGCGGTATGACCGTTTCCGTCGGTCGCATTCGCGCAGATGCCATGCTCGATCTCAAAATGGTCGCGATGGCGCACAACACGCTGCGAGGCGCGGCGGCCGGCTCTATTCTCAACGCTGAATTGATGGTGTCGAACGGCATGGTCGCGGAGACACTCGCGCGGTGATCGTCTGCAAATTTGGTGGAACGTCGGTGGCGGACGCCGAAGCAATCGATCGCGCGGTTTCAATTGTCCGTGGTCGCATTGAACGTGGGCCAATTGTCGTCGTTTCGGCATTGGGTGGCGCGACCAACGCGCTGCTTGAGTTGGCCAAGCACGCCGCAGCTGGAGATCTGCTGGTAGCGTTGCAGCAAATTCAGCAGTTGCGCGAACGCCATTTGAACACCGCCGCGATTCTCCTGGCCGGTTCTTCAGAACTCGACGAAATCTGTCAGGAAATCAGTGTCGGTTTCGACGAAATCGCGTACCTCGCGGAGGCGTTCAAGACCCTGGGCTACCTCACGCCACGCTCGCTCGACACCGTGGCCGCCGTTGGCGAACTGTTGTCGTCGCAAATGGTCGCCGCAGCATTTCGTCACCGCGGTTTGCAAGCGCAATGGGTTGATGCGCGAGACGTGATGATTACGGGCGACGAGTTTATGCGGGCCGAACCTGACCGCGCGGCCATCGAACTCGCTTCACAGCAGCATATTGGCCCTTTGGTGCAGCGCGGAATTATCCCTGTGCTTGGCGGCTTCGTTGGCGCAACATCAACGCGCATTACGACCACACTCGGTCGCGGCGGTTCCGATTACTCCGCGTCGCTTATTGGCGCCGCGCTCAACGTCGACGCGATCGAAATCTGGACCGACGTCGACGGTATGCTCACGGCCGATCCTCGCGTGGTACCAAACGCCAAACTCATCGAGCGCATTCGTTTCGATGAAGCGGCGGAGCTCGCATCGTTTGGCGCGAAGGTGTTGCACCCGAGCACCATTTCGCCAGCAGTGCAGCGCGGAATTCCGGTTTACGTATTCAATTCGCGTAACCCGACCGGTAAGGGCACGATGATCGCGTTCGACGAAGCTGGCGCCGTTCGTCATCCGGTCCGTGCTATCGCGGGCAAGCGCAACACGACAGTTGTAAAGCTCCGCTCAGCGCGGATGTTGCTCGCGCATGGATTTCTGCGCAGCGTGTTTGAAATTTTCGAAACGCATCGCGTTTCGGTTGACGTTGTCGCAACCAGCGAAGTTTCCATATCCGTTACACTCGACGACCCAACCAATCTTGAAGCCGTTGTCGCCGACTTGATGCAGTACGGCGACGTTGCAGTCGAGCGTTCGCGCGGCATTGTCGCCATAGTCGGTGCTGGCATTGCCGAAGGCACAAAAGCGATGGGGACTGCATTGGCGGTGCTTGGACCGATTCCTGTTTACATGGCGTCGCTCTCTGCGTCGGGAATCAACTTCACGCTCGTCATCGACGACAGAGAAGTGGTTCCCGCCATGCAACGGCTACACGAAGCATTCTTTTCGGAAAACGCTGCGTGACGGTTTACAGCGTAACTCCAATTCGTGTTGCGCTAGTTGGAATGGGGCGCATGGGCAGGGCGATCGACGCGCTCGCGGCCGAGCGCAACTGTGAAATCGTCGCGCGGCTTGGCCGATCAGAAACAGCGCGCGGAATTACACCGACAAACTTGAACGGCGCGCAGGTCGCGATTGAGTTCAGCCATCCTGAAACAGCGGTCCCTAACGCCATTGCCTGTTTGCGAGTGAAATGTCCAGTCGTTGTTGGTACCACGGGCTGGGGCAAACTACGTCACGAACTTGAGGCGGCCGTCATCCACGAACAGGTCGCCGCGTTGTGGGCACCAAATTTTTCGCTCGGCGTTCAATTGTTTTTAGCAGTCGCCGAAGAAGCTGCGCGTCGCTTCAACAGCTCAACTGGCTTTGATGCGCATCTTATCGAAACGCACCACACCGCAAAGAAAGATGCGCCGTCCGGAACGGCTATTGCCATTCACGACCAACTGAGTGCAGGAGGTCGAGTCGACGTGCCGATAACGAGCATCCGTGTCGGCTCCGTTCCCGGAACGCACGAAATCGTGTTCGACGCACCGTTCGAGCAGGTTCGTATTTCACACGAGGCGCGTGATCGCCGAGTGTTCGCCGACGGCGCGCTCGTTGCTGCACGTTGGCTCGCTCAGAAAACGACACCCGGTTTGTACACTATGCGAGATGTCATCGGATCATGACTGCATCCCGCACGACATTCCATCTGCGAAATTGCGCATGACCATTCCAAGGCTTGTTGGTTGCGGTACAGCACTCGTCACCCCGTTTACCTCAAGCGGCGAGATCGACGAGAAAACGTTACGGGCTTTCGTAGAATGGCAAGTGAACGAAGGAATTCACTTTGTTGTGCCGTGCGGAAGTACTGGCGAAGCCGTGACAATGTCCGTTGCCGAACATCGACGAGTCGTCGAAATCACGGTGGAGCAGGTGAACGGTCGCGTTCCCGTTGTCGCAGGCGCCGGCTCCAATGACACGGTCAAGGCTATCACGCTTTCGCGCGCATCGAAGGCCGCTGGCGCAACCCACCTGTTGCAGGTCGCACCGATGTACAACAAGCCACCGCAACGAGGCATGCTCGCGCACTTTCGCGCAATTGCTGACGCCGTCGATCTACCGATAGTGTTGTACAACGTTCCGGGACGCACCGCGAGCAACATCGAAGCAATAACGACGCTGGAACTCGCGCAGGATGCGCGCTTTGTTGCAGTGAAAGAAGCATCCGCAAACCTCACACAAATCGGCGACATCATTCGCAATCGCCCCGATGGTTTTTCAGTTCTTTCTGGCGATGATTCGTGGACACTGCCGATCATGGCAATGGGAGGCGATGGAATTGTTTCCGTGGTCTCTAACGCAACACCGCGCGCCATGAGTAACCTCGCAAACGCCTGCGCTGCTGGCGACTACGCGCTCGCTCGCAAAATAGACGCGTC
>JBDUAX010000047.1:0-15786 GCA_040004455.1 Gemmatimonadaceae bacterium | reverse complement strand
GACGTCGAATGAACACCCCTTGATCGGGCCGAGCTGCGAGGAGAAGCGCGCAGTCGGCTGTCCCGCCATCCTCGTTGTGGAGTGCTCGTCTGGTGAGTTCCCGCAGTCTCATTGTCGCCAGCGCGCTGTCGCTGTTGGCATTCGCGCTCCCGAAGCCCGCACGCGCGCAAATCGACGTTATTCGTGGCCACGTTACGAACGCCGACGGAAAACCGTTAGTCGGCGTGCGCATTACGGCGACCTCAATTCCCGGCAATGTCACGCGCGAAGGGCGAAGCGACGGACGGGGCAGTTTTCAAATTGCGTTTCCCGGCGGTCAGGGCGACTACATGATGGGCTACGCCCTGGTCGGTTACAATTTTCGCCAGTTCGAAATCAAGCGTACTGCCGATCAAGACGTATTGGTTGCCGATGCGCGTTTGGGGCCTGTGCTGATCGACACGGTGAACATCATTGCCCCGGTTCAACAACGCGTTGGCCGCAACAGCACGACGCAAGATGTGAGCGGAACAGAACGCAGCGTTCCGACAAGTTCACTGCCAGTTGACTTGCTTGGAAACATTTCGGCGATGGCCGCATCGTTGCCTGGAGTTTTGCTTATTCCCGGTGTCGATGGCGCAGCTGACGGATTTTCAGTCTTGGGTTTGGGTGCTGATCAAAACAGCGTAACGCTGAACGGATTGCAGAGCGGTGCGGGAGGATTACCGCGCGACGCGAACATTTCGGGTTCGCTTTCAACATCACCGTACGATGCATCGCGCGGCGGATTCAGTGGCGGACAGTTCAACATTCGAAGCGGTGGCGGCGGTTCGAACTACAAATCGCGCGGCATGAGTCTCGTGGCCAACACGCCGCAACTGCAATGGACTGATCCGGCTGCACGCGCATTGGGAAATGAATTTTCCAATCTTTCGTTTGGCGGGTCAGCTTCTGGTCCAATCAAACCGAACAAGGCGTTCTACAACGCGTCCTATCAAATAGGCCGGAATTCGCGCGTCAACCACACGCTATTGAATGCCACTCCGTTGAGTTTGCAAACGGCCGGTGTCTCGGCCGATTCAGTTTACCGTTTTCTCGACATTCTTTCGCGCAGCGGTGTTCCAACGTCAACTCCTTTCGATCCGGCAAGCCGCCATAACGACAACGGATCGTTTCTGGTAAGCGTCGACATCACGCCACCAAACTCGGTGTCGGGCAGTTCGTACGGATTTACCGCGAATGGAAATTTCGGTCATCAAAATCCGTCGAGCGGCGGCATTACCCAGCTCGCGTCGGCAAGCGGCGAACGCACCGATTTGAGTGGCGGCCTGCAAGTTCGTCAGAATCGGTACATTGGTCTGCTACTGAGTGAAACGTCAGCCGGAATAAATGCATCGCGCAACTACGGCGATCCGTATCTCGATTTGCCATCGGGAACCGTTCGTGTGAATTCCATTCTCGCCGACGGCGCGAGTGGCGTGCAGAGTTTGGGCTTTGGGGGCAATCAGAATTTGAATTCCCGTTCGCAGTCAATTAGCGGCACAGTGCAGAACACGCTGTCGTGGTTTGACGATGCGAACAAGCATCGCATCAAATTGTTCAGTCAAATGGATTTTTCGGGAAACTCGCAAAACCAATCGAACAATTTGCGCGGCAGCTACTACTTCAATTCACTCGAAGATCTTGATGCGCGCCGCCCCGCGTCGTTCAATCGCACGCTTTCGGCGCGTCAACGCTCAACAGGATTGTACAGTGGCGCACTCGCGCTCACCGACTCATATCGTCGCTCGCAGGATTTGCAGATTCAATACGGCGTGCGTTTGGAAACCAGCCACTTTACCGCAACACCGAAATACAATCCCGATGTTGAAGCGGCGTTCGGAAAACGCAACGATCATGTACCGAGTCCGGTCTCGATTAGCCCGCGTATTGGCTTCTCCTACACCACCGGCACCGCGCAGGAAATTTCGGCATTTCAGGGTGCGGTGCGCGGCCCGCGTGCCGTTATTCGTGGCGGAATTGGTCTCTTCGCGAACGGATCGAATGCCGGATCGCTTAGCAGTGTACTCGACAATACGGGGTTGCCGAGTGGAGCGCAGCAGCTGGTGTGCGTTGGTGAGGCGGCGCCAATTCCCGATTGGAGAGCATACGAAGCCAACCCGATTGGAATTCCAGACAAGTGCGCAGACGGATCGGCGGGCACGGTGTTCTCCAATTCCACGCCGAATGTTGCGTTAATCGGCGCGGGTTACCGACCGCAACAGAGTATCCGTTCCAACTTGTCGTGGAGCGGCGCCATTCTCGACGCGCGCTTCAGCACGAATGCTGAATTGACATACGCGTACAATCTCAATCAGCAACGTTCAGTTGATATCAATTTCAATCCGACTCAACGTTTTTCACTCTTGGCCGAAGACGGTCGCCCGATATTCGTTAATCCCACAAGCATCGTGGAAGAAACCGGCGCGATTGCGTTAGCTGACGCGCGCATTTCGCCGCTGTTTTCGCGAGTGACGGAGTATCGTTCCGACTTGTCGTCGCAAACAGCGCAGTTGCAGCTGCGCATTCAGCCCATCTATCGCACGCCGACGAAATTCAACTGGAGTGCGGCGTACACATTCACTGGCATCCGGGAGCAAGTCTCCGGATTCTCGAGCACCGCCGGAAACCCGTTGAATGTTTTCTGGGCGAAGAACCAGCAGGGACCGCATCAACTCAGCTACTCTCTTCGCTACAATTTCTTCAACTACGTGACGGTTAACTGGAGCGGTCAATTCCGCTCGGGTGCCGCATTCACTCCGACAATTGTCGGTGACATTAACGGCGACGGATATTCAAACGATCGCGCGTTCGTCTACAATCCAACGACCACTGCCGACACTGCACTCGCGTCGGGGATGCGACAGTTGCTCGCCAACTCATCCGGCGCTGCACAATCGTGCCTCAACAAACAACTCGGCCACATCGCAGCGCGGAATAGTTGCCTTGGTCCGTGGAGTTCAACGGCGTCGCTCAACATCACACTCGATCGCATCAGGTTTCGCTTGCCCAATCGCGCGTCGCTCAATTTTTCGTTGTCGAATCCGTTGGGTGCGGCCGACCTTGCGCTTAATGGCTCTGGCAAATTGAAAGGCTGGGGGCAAACGGCGTCTCCCGATCAGGCGTTGTTGTACGTGCGCGGTTTTGACGCGGCCGAGCAGCATTATAAGTACGAAGTGAATCAACGTTTTGGTGCAACGCGTCCCCAATTTCTCACGTTGCGTTCACCGGTTTCACTGACGGTGTCGCTGCGTTACGATCTCGGTCCAACGCGCGAGCGTCAGAACTTTGAACAGCAGTTGGGTTACGCCAAGCGCGAGACCGATCGTCGAAATACCGAAGCGAATTTTCGCTCGATTGGTTCGAGTGGAGTGCCGAATCCGATGTCGAGTATTTTGAGGCAGCAGGACTCTCTGCATTTGACAGCCGTGCAGGCGGACAGCATTGCATCGATGAACCGCCGGTACAACTATCGTGCGGATTCACTATGGACGCCGGCCGCTCGTCGTTTTGCTTCGCTGCCGGAAGGGTATCGTGATAATGTTGAATACGGTCGTTATCTCGAGGCACGACATGCGCAAATCAATTTCATGCTCGATATCGTCATCGCGTTGAGGAAGCTTCTAACCCACGCGCAAATTCGTAAACTTCCCTCGTCGGTAACTACCTATCTCGATCCGCGATACTTGCAGTCAATTCGGAACGGCAACGGATTGTTTGTGGGAGGAGGCAATGGTGGTTAATCGCAATATGGGGGTTCGTGTTCTCGCAATAACGAACGCGGCACTTGTCGTGCTGTTCGCGTGTGCGCAGACAGTTCACGCACAAGTTGCGCCGCCCGTGCCCACCCCACTCGCTGTCGCCCCTGCAGCAGCCACCGGTGATCCGTTAGTTGGTCCCACTATTCGCAAAATCGAGAGCGCGCAATTCGTTTCGACCGAACAACTGGGCGCCATTACTGGTGTGCGGCCGCTGTCGGATGGACGCGTGTTGTTGAACGACGGAACGCGTCGCCGACTATTGCTGCTTGACAGCACACTCAAGGTCACGAGTGTCATTCTGGACTCGCTGACCGAAGTGCAGAATGCGTACGGCACGCGTGCCGGTGCACTCATTCCGTACTTCGGTGATTCGACGTTGTTTGTTGACCCGGCGTCACTGGCAATGCTCGTCATCGACAATACCGGAAAAATTGCGCGCGTTCGCTCGGTTCCGCGCGCAGAAGACGTTTCGTGGATTACGAATTCATCAGGATCGTACGGACTTCCAGGCTTCGATGCACAGCACCGATTGATTTATCGCATACCGGCGCGCCCAGCTCGGCCTACCGTTGCACCGCCGACAGGCGTTCCCTATTTCCCTTCGCAACCGGATTCGGCATTTATTGTCGGTATTCATCTCGATACACGCAAAGTTGACACGATTGATGCCGTGCGCGTGCAGAAGCAGGTCATGAATGTTCGACAGAATTCCGGCGGCGGCTACGATGTTCGCTCCTTGAGCGCGCCGCTTCCATTGCTTGATGACTGGACCGTGTTGCCCGACGGCGGTATCGCATTTGTACGAGGACGAGACTATCGCATTGATTATCTCAATGCCGACGGCTCGCGCACGTCGTCTGAAAAATTGCCGTTTCCCTGGGTGCGCTTGACTGATGAAGACAAGACGCGGTTTGCCGACTCACTCAAAACCGCCGAAACACGCAATCAGGAAAACAGTTTTACTTCGCAGATGATTGCCTGGTCGAACGTCTTGAACAAGCCGTACCCGAGCAACTTTGTAGCTGCCAGGAATTACACAATTCCGCAGGGTTTTCCGCGAGACTGGATTTTGCCAACTGGAATAAAATTTCCGGCAGAATACACGTACGCCTGTCCAATTGGCACAAAGCTGGCGCCATCGGCACCAACGCCGGTCGCGAAGCCCGACTCCGCAACCGCGAAACCGACATGCTCGCCGAATTTTTATGGCGATTATTATGGCAACGGGTACACACCCCCCGCTCCAACGTTTCGCACGCCATTCACAGCGGCGGCTTCCGATTTGCCCGACTACAAACCACCCATTGGAGCGTCCGCAGTGCGTGCTGATGCCGATGGCAACCTGTGGATTCGCACCATTCAGATGAAACCGAACTCCGGCGGCAACATTTACGACATCGTGAATCGTGCG
Organism: Gemmatimonadaceae bacterium; assembly: GCA_040004455.1. GTDB lineage: Bacteria > Gemmatimonadota > Gemmatimonadetes > Gemmatimonadales > Gemmatimonadaceae > Gemmatimonas. The sequence continues at coordinate 10,596 of JBDUAX010000047.1, read as the reverse complement.
GGTGTGTTGGTGGATCGCATGCAACTGCCCGTGGGATATACGCTGGTTGGATTTGCGCCCGGAAAGATTCTCTATTTAGGTACTCGCAATGCTACCGGATTGCATCTCGCCCGAGTGCGTTTGCGCTAGCACAGGTTGCGCGCCGCTTCGGAGCTGGCGCGCAATATCGAATTGCAGTGCAAACCATCCAATCAATGTGACAATCGCCTTTAACTGAATGTTGCGATGCCATTCATCTCGAATGTGCCTGGGCGTGACTTCCGATCCACCAACGGAGCCCAGCAGCACAATCATCAATACAGTTGCGTCGCGCCAGCGTTCACGCGGCAAACACGCCCACCAAATTCCAATTCCAGCGAAAGCAATCACGAAGCTTGGGCTCTCCGCCATGTGATTGAACACGACGGAAAAAATCAATAGTGAGGCCAGCAGCAAGCGGCGTACAGTCGGGTCGCTCCAACTGTTTCTTGCAAACCAGGCTGACGCAATGATTACCGCCGCGCCAAACGCCTGCACTGGCAAATGCGGAATGCCACGATGTAAAGCCAGTTCAATAATGCCGCCCATCCACGCCATTCCCGTTTTCGTGTTGTCCTGAGCTTGCAAGGCAAACCAAGAGTGATACTGCATTTGCAAATTGGCCGGTGACGTGACAATCAATGGAAGCAAGACAAACACAACTCCAGTGACTGCGCACCAGGCGATATGGCGCCAACGCATTGGCGTAAGCAGTCCGAAAATTCCGGCGGTAAGGGGAAACAATTTTATGCTCGCGCCCGCGATGACGGATGTGGCGCCAAGCGCCACTTGGTCTTGCTCAAGAGCAAGAACCGTCATGATGATCAATCCGGCAACGAGCGCGTTGCTTTGCGACACCTGTATCGAACCGATTGCCTCAAGCAACGCGATAAGGAGCGCCGCGATTCCCGCGCGACCGGGAAGCAAACGGAGCATTGCAAACGTGAGCGCACCGACGTTAAGCAAGTTCCAGCAAAGCAGGCCCAGGGCAATTGGCAACACTGCAAATGGCGCGAACAGCAGTGCGCACGTTGGTGAATACTTTAACAGGTCCCAGTGCTCTTGCAGATACCACGCGTAAATGTCCTGTCCGTTCACCAAGTGCCAGAAGCTGGCGCGAAAAATCAGGAAATTGTTGGCCGTCGCTTTTCCAACAGAGTGCTGAATGGTTACGACGATTGCGATGAGCAAATAGAGTGCAATGACGCGAATTTCGCCGCGGGTGCGGTTCTTGAGGAAAGGGATTGGCATCGTGCGCGAAACCTACCGACTCACGTGTGCGCCTCGCCACTCACCAGTTCAAGTGCGCATCCCCCGCTACTCGTTCCGCAACGTGACCGCCGGGTCCACCCGCGCCGCCCGACGCGCCGGCAACCAACACGCAATCAACGCAACCGCCGCCAGAATGAGCGGAACACCAACCATGGTTGTCGGGTCGCTGGCGCCAACGTTGTACAGTTGCGACTGCAGGTAGCGGCCAGTCGCCAACGCCCCGGCCACGCCAATGATGATTGCCACCACAACGACTTCGGTTCCGCTCCGTAAAATCAAGCGCAACACCTGATCACCGCGGGCGCCGAGTGCCATGCGAATTCCGACTTCGCGCGTGCGTTGCGCGACAGTGAATGACATCACGCCGTACACGCCGATAATTCCGAGCAGCAGCGCGAGCAGAGCGAATGCACCAATGAGCTTTACGGAGAGCGTCGAAGGACCGAGATCGCGTCTCAGCAAATATTCCATGGACCGGACTTTCCAGACCGGCTGATCCTTGTCGACACTCCAGACTGCGGCGCGCAAGGCGTTGCCCATCGCGTCGGGCTCTCCAACCGTTCGAAGCACGATGCTGGTAAAAATTCCAGTGTTCTGTATTTTCGAGGCGTACAATTGCGTCGAAGGCGTTTCAGAAAGTGTGAGCATCTTGACCGACGCAACGACTCCGATAACACGAACAGATACGTCAGGGGTGGTGTGGAGTCGAACGGTCTTTCCAATGGCCGATTCACCCGGCCAGGTTTTGTCGGCGAATTCCTTGTTGATGATCGCGACCGGTTCAGTGCCAACAATATCGTTGCGCGTGAAGTCGCGTCCGGCGAGCAGCGGAATTTGCATGGTGTGGAAGTAGCCATCGCTCACCGAAGTGGTCTGCGCGCTTGGAAACGCGTCGGGTGCGGGCTCGGGTTGACCCTGCGCGACGTACGCCACAGTGCCGAAATTTCCACTTAGCGGCACGGCATCAACCAACGCAGCCGATTTCACACCGGGAATCGCGCGCAATTTTTCGAGTAACGTGGTCATGAACAAATTCACTTTCACGCTGTCGGCGTATTTGACGCGCGGCAACCTGAACTCGGCAGTTAGCACGTGGTCGGTGTGATAGCCCGTGTCGATGTTCTGCAGCGATATCAGTGAGCGAGTGAAGAGCCCTGCTGCGGCCAGTAGCACAATGCATAATGAAAGCTCAGTTACGACCAGAAAGTTGCGCATGCTCAGGCGTCGTGCCGATGCGTGATCGGTGCGCGCGCGCAATGCATTCTGCAGATTGACACGGGTTCCCGAAAATGCGGCCGGTGCGCCAAAGAGGACTCCCGTAACAAGCGCCACTGCCAGTGAGAACAGAACGACGCGCAAATCGAGATTGAGATTTACGGTGTCCGACAGAGGCAGCGGTGGCATGATTGTCACGAGCGATCGCACCGCCCACTGGCCAAGGATGATGCCAAGTACTCCGCCAACGAAGGCGAGCATCACACTTTCCGTAAGTGCCTGCGAAATCAACCGCCCACGATTGGCACCTAACGCCGCACGCACTGACATTTCCCGTTCGCGCGTTGATGCGCGCACTAATTGCAAATTCGCGATGTTGACACAAACAATGAGCAGAACGGCACCGACCGCTCCGAACAGCACAAACAGCATGAAGCGCGAGCCGCCTACCAATCCCTCTCTCATATCGGAAACGCTGATTGCCGCATGCGTTTTCGACGCGTGCTCTTTTTCAAGCTGCGCAAGAATGGATTGAAGATCGGCCTGACCATCCTGCACGGTGCGATCGGCTTTCAATCGGCCATACGCCCACACGGTAGTGTTTGCGCGGTCGAACCAACCCGGACTGGGCGCCGACGTAATTGGAAGCCACAAGTCCGCTTGATCAGGATCGATGAAGCCCTTGGGCGTGACGCCAATGATCGCGTGCGGCAAGCCATTCAGAACCAGTGTTTTACCAAGTACATCCTTCTGGCCACCGAAACGATTTTGCCAGTTGGCATAGTTGATAACAACCACCGGCTGGCCCGAGCCGATTTTTGTTTCTTCGTCGGTAAAGATGCGACCGAGTACTGGCTTAACGCCAAACAATCGCAACGTTGCTGCCGACACAAAATTTCCAACAACGCGATCGGGGCGATCAGTTCCAGTCAGATTGACGCTCTGCGATCGCGCAATTCCAATGCCGTCGAATGTTCGATTGCGTTGTTGAATATCGACAATATCAGGCACGGAAAGCAATTGCCTCTGCGCGTCCTTCAGTCCCCAAATACTCACCAGTTGTTCGGGGTGCACGTATGGCAGTGGTCGCAGCAGCACCGCGTTCACCAGAGTGAATATTGCGCTGTTGGCGCCAATGCCAAGCATCAGCGTGATTAACGCGACGGCGGTGAAACCCGGACGACGCGCGAAACCGCGGAGACAAAAACGAATATCCTGCAATAGCGATTCCATGCTGAAGCTCCGAAATGTTTTGACGAGGGACTGATCGTGGTTGTTGTGTGGCGTAGAGTCGATTTTTCGCGATGCGAGCAGGCTGCGAACGGCATCCATTGTCAAACGTGATGCAACAGTGAGCGTGCCAAACGGATTGTTGCGATTTCTCGGATCCCGCCTCGCGTCATCAATGAACCGCGCGATGTCGTCCGCATATTGCTCGCGCAACTCACGCGGATAACATCGCGAGAGCAGGCGCGAGAAGCGCGTTGGGCGGATGAAGTCGCTCATGTAGCCATTTCGCGGTAATCGCTCATAAATTCGAACCCGGCGCACGCCTGCGGTTGGCGATCTCGAAATTCGCTTCGAAATCCGGTTGCTGTTCCGGCGTTAACAGGTCGCGCACGAGGTCGTGAAAAGTGAAAGTCAATTGCCCAAAGTTTTTCACGTTCTTCATCTTGTCAGTCGAGGCCCTCGACTCGGCAACGTAAGTTGTAAAATCGACGCCCCATTTTATTTTGATCGCATCAAACGACTTGCGTTGTGCGGTCGTGAGCTTAATTGGCGAAGGTTTTGTAACCCACTCTTCCATACGCGCTTGCGATTTTTCCACATCCGTCGCCGCAGCGGTCTTTGAAATCGCTTGGGGCTGCGCTTCCGCGCGAGCTGTACTAACCACAGAGGAAATCGCGACCAGTAACAGCAGATCCTTCAGTGAGCGCATCAGTTGATCTCGCAGATGAAGTATTGATAGTTCTTACGACAACCGAATCGCCTGCAGTGGATCCACTCTCGACGCGCGACTGGCGGGCCACATTGAAGCGAGAAGCGCGACCCCAATGACGGTGGCAATTGCGCCGGTGAACGCGATCCAGTCGGATGTTGCGACATTGTAGAGAAAATGCGCGACCAGCGTTGTCGCGAAGCCCGATGCGATTGTCCCCAGCAGAATTCCACCACCGACCGCAGCCGCAATTTCCCTGAGTACAATCGCCAACACATTCAGCGTGCTGGCGCCGAGCGCCATGCGAATGCCGATTTCCTTCGTGCGTCGCGCGACGACGTAGGCAACCGTTCCATAAGTACCGATTGCGGACAGCAGCAGTGCCAGCATCGCGAATACGCCAAGCAGCGTTGCTCCGTACCTCTGCGGCGAGAGTGCATCACTGATGCGATCGAGTACAAGTTGCGATTTTTCCGGAGTGAGCATGGGCGCCACTTCGTTGATGCTTTGGTGCAGCATCAGCAGTGCCGATTTCGGCGAGCTGCTGCGAGCAATGAACGTCACTCGGGCTTTCATGTCTTCTTGCAGGATTGGTGCGTAGGCATACGGGACTGCCGCATCATAGAGCGAGTAGTATTTGATGTCTCGCACGACACCAACTACTCGATACGTCATCATGTCGACGAAAGTCATCTGCTTGCCAAGGGGCGATTCACCAGGCCAAAAAGCGTGTGCAACAGTCTCGTTGATGATTGTTACGCGCTCGCTCTTTTCTGTATCCTGTTCGCCAAACGTGCGACCAGCCAACAACGGAATCTTTACGACCGAGAAATAGTTATTGGAGACGCTGTTCATTGGCATCATCATCGTTTTGCGATCGGGCGATGGCGATGATGTTTCTGCGCCTTCTGAAATGGACATCTTGAACGCACCGCCGAGCAGAGCACTCGATGTCACTGCCACGGCCGCTATTCCGGAGGATCTTTCAGCGCGGGTGGCGACACTCAAATAGAGATGTGCGCGTTCGGCCTGCTTACCATCAAAATCGGGCTTCACGGAAACCGTTGCGAGCGATTTTGGATCGAAACCGAAATCCGCGTTGAATCCTTGTTGAACACTGCGGAGAAAAAGCCCGGCTCCTACAACCAACATCAGGGAGATTGCGACCTGTAAGGAAAGCAACATTCCGCGTCCGACCAATGCTGGACGTCGCGCATCATCTCCTTCTCGTATTTTGGCGTTCAGGCTGCCTCGCGCCGCCTGCACCGCTGGCAGCAACCCAAATAGCAACGACGTTGCGCATGCTAGCGCGAAGGTGAATCCCAATACACGCCAGTCGAGAGCCAGATGCAATTTGCTCAGTGCCATACCGTTGGGAAGCGCGAACGACGACACGAGTTTGAGCACAAGAGCGGTCACCGCAACACCAATGATGCCTCCCAAAAACGCGAGGATGAGACTTTCGGCAAACAGCTGCCGGGCAAGTCGCGACATGCTTGCCCCGAGCGCGGCGCGAATACCCAGTTCGGCATTCCGCTCTCGAGCGCGCACCACCAGCAGGTTTGAGATGTTCACGCATGCCAGCAAGAGCGTCACCGCGACTACGCTGAACAGCAATCGAGCATTACGCAGCATGCCATCATATTCGCTTGGTCCAACCGCGGCTTGCGTGATGGGCATGACATTTATTTTCGCCGAACGAGTAAGATCGGCCAACGCGCGCTGAACTGTTACTCCGTGTTCCAGGCGCCCGAAGACCGAAAACAAGCGCATCTGCGATCCTTCCTTCGTGGGCTGATAGCGTGTGAAGGTTGGTGTATCAAAAAGCGTTGCCATCGACAGGGGAATCCACGCGACTGACTTCGACGTGATATCTGTTCCGCGAAAATCTGCAGGGAGAATGCCGATGACCGTCAGTTTCTGGTTTTGCAGCAAAAGGCGCTGTCCAATGATTTTTGGATCGCCACCAAACTTCGTGCGCCACATTTCGTCGCTCAGCACGACCACCGCATTCTCACCCGGAACGGTCTTGTCGCTGGAAGCAATAAGCCGCCCCAGTGCGGCATGCACGTCAAGAACGGTGAAGTAGTTTTCTGTAACGAATTGCGCAATGATCGTTTCATCATTGCCATTTACCGATTGCACTACTTCTGACGAAATCGCGGCGGCAAACCCTGTGAACGAAGTGTTGGCGGCAGTGAGCGTACGATATGTGGTTATTGATGCGCGATCGTACTGGGAAGTATTCGATTTTTCGTAAATCGCCATCAGCGATTGTGGATTTCCAACAGCCACTGGATGCAGGATAACCGCATCAACGAGGCTGAATACGGCCGCGTTCGCGCCGATTCCGACAGCGAGCGTTAGCGATATTGCGGCGACGAATACAGGGCGGCGGCGCAGTGTGCGAATCGCGTAGCTCACATCCTGCATGACCGCTTCCGCCTTCACGCGCGGCGAGCGCATTTCGGGCGAGCGCACATCGATCGATTGACTGGAGTTATGTCTTTCCATGAAACTGAGTGCGTCACTTCGCGACGTCGATGTCAGGCTGCGCAACGCGTCCAGAGTCAATCGTGCCGCAACGGTAACGCCCCGCAGCGGATTCCGATTTCTCGGATCCCGCCTCGCGTCATCAATGAACCGCGCGATGTCGTCCGCATATTGCTCGCGCAACTCACGCGGATAACATCGCGAGAGCAGGCGCGAGAAGCGCGTTGGGCGGATGAAATCGCTCATGTAACGACCTCGCTGTAATCGCTCACGCGTGTCCATCCGCAAACGGTGGTTGCAGCAACTGTTTGCGACGTGCGACGTTGACAACCGCGTTTAGTCGTTCGAGTTCGCGCGTGAGCACGCGTTTTCCGAACGGCGTGATGCGATAGTAGCGACGACGCTCATCGCCATCTTCTTTGCGGCGCGTCGTGACTTCTTCCAATAGCTCCGACTCCGTCATTCGCAAAATCGAGCCGTACAGCGTGCCCGGCCCCATGCGCACCTGACCGTCGCTAATCGCTTCTACTTCCTGTGCGATGGCGTAACCGTGTCGCTCCCCGTCGGCCAGTACCAGCAGGATGTGCAACACGGCGGGGGTGAGCGGCAACAGTGATTCGGGGGCTTTTCTCGACATTGGCGCTGGGCGGGGTGGGACTCACGCGAAGAACGGAAAACCGAGCCAGAAAGGCGGTAGAATTACGCAAAATTCTACATCCGCTACGGATATACTATATCCACCACGGTAGTAAGGCAATAGACCTAACCCCGTGACTCGGGGTACAATTCAGCGTGGCCAGTCTCTCGGGCGCACCGCAGTCCCTCTAGCCCTTCATTACAACATGCAATCGTCAAATCCCGCTTTTCGGTCGAGCGCCCTCAAAGAGATCAGCAATCGCGCCGTAGGTGAGGCAGCGATGACCGTGAATGGCACCGCGACGAAAACGCTGGTGCTCTTGCTTGCGACAACTGTTAGTGCCCTGATGGTTTGGTATCTCAATCCCGTCGCAGTGGGTGAGGTGCCAGATTATTCGCGCCTGTTCCCCGCGATGCTGATTGGCGGTATCGGCGGCCTCATTGTCGGTCTCGCCACTTCGTTCAAGCCCACCTGGGCTCCAATCACTGCGCCCATTTACGCCGTGCTGGAAGGCATGGTACTGGGCGCAGTTTCAATCATTTACAACGCGCAGCTTCGCGGTTTGCCGATGATGGCGGTCGGCGCAACGCTCGTCACCGCCGTGTTGTTGTTTGCTGTTTATCGCGCGCGACTCATCACGGTCACTGATCGTATGCGGAGTGTTGCTGGCATGGCGCTATTCGGCCTGCTTGGCACGTACTTGCTGCAGTTCGTGCTCGGTTTCTTTGGCGTCAACATTCCGTTCATCAACGGCAACGGCATTATTGGTATCGGTTTCAGTTTGCTCGCGACCGGCCTTGCGGCGTTCTTTCTGTTGCTCGACATGGATCAGGTTGAGCGCATGGTTGAGCATGGCATGCCGAAACAGATGGAGTGGTACGGCGCGTTTTCGTTTCTCGTAACGTTGGTGTGGTTGTATCTCGAGATGTTGCGGTTGTTGTCGAAGCTGAATCGCCGGTAGCGCCGATTTGGGGCACCGAGAAAGCAAATTGAGACGCGGATAACACGGATGAACTGCCCGATGTACGCGGATTACGGCAAAAACGAAACACGAAACGCGGATCTAACGGATCACGCGGATTGCCCCCTGGCAACACGAAAATCCTGAGCAGAAAGAAGAGATCAATCAGAAATTTGATTGGTCTTTTTTTTTGAATACTTCAAACTCGTTACGAATAATCCGCGTGATCCGCTAAATCCGCGTCTCGCAGTAAGCAGTTGCAGTGCCTCACCAACAGCGACGATCTTCAAGCGCGCTTGGAGCAATCCGCGTTCGCAGTCAATCCGCGTCTCGGGGTTGCAGGGTCCTACCTACTGGCCCCCCGACAAGAATTCCGCGAACGCCTGCGCCACGTGCGGCAGCCGGCGGCTTCGCAAATGCATCACGTACCAATTGCGCTCAATAGGATTCTGCGACAGTGGCAACAGCGCAAGCTTGCCGGTTTCCAGTTCCAGCGCGCACGTGTGCAACGACAGAAACGCAATGCCAAAACCCGCGACGCACATCTGCTTGATCGCCTCATTGCTCGACAACTCCGACCCGACGCGCAACTTAAGCCCCGACTCTTTCATCAATCGCTCAACTGTCGCACGCGTACCCGATCCGCGCTCACGCACGAGGATGTTGACGTCCGTAACGTCACTCAATTTGAGGCCCCGCTTCTGCATCACCGCATGAGTGGGCGCCGCAATGAACCCCATTGGATGCTTTGCAAACGCGACTGACGTCGTTTTGAGTTCGGCAGGCGGACGACCCATAATTGCAAGATCGATTTCGTGTCCCGCCAACATGCGCACAATCTCATTGCGATTGCCCGTGTGCAGCTTCACCGACACGCGCGGATTCTCGTTCGCAAACGCCACCAACAACGGCGGCAACACATACTCGGCAGTACTCACGGCACCGACACGCAGCGTGCCCGCAAAAACGCCCTGCAACGTGTCCATCTCTTCGCCGGCCTCGCGCCACAACTCGAGAATGCGCGCCGCGTACGCGTCGAGCAACTCACCAGCCTCAGTAATGCGGATGCCGCGTCCACTTCGCTGCAACAATGGAGTGCCCGCCGAATCCTCCAGATTCGAAATCTGAATGGATACTGCGGGTTGCGTGAGATTGAGTTCCTTGGCCGCGCGCGAAACGCTGCCGAGTTTGACGACTGTGTGGAAGGTGGCCAGTTGGCGGAAGGTCGCAGTTCGTTCGAGGGCCATTCAATACATTAGCTAAATGCTATGAATCAGTCAAAATGTTCAATTATCGCGAATGACTGGGCGGATGTAGGTTGGCTTGAAGAGTCGCGCGATGCGCCAACTGTTTTCCCCGCCGCATATGAGGCCGCCGTGAGTGTTGCCGTGAGTGTTTCCGAGGGCGATCAGAAGCCGATTCTGGATGCTAAGAAGCGATATTCGGCTGGCGTGCTGAAGTACGCGCAAATGGGCTATTGGGATGCCGATTACGAACCCAAGGTCACCGACGTGCTGGCGTTGTTTCGCATTACGCCGCAGGAGGGTGTCGATGCGATTGAAGCGGCCGCGGCGGTCGCAGGTGAATCGTCAACGGCAACGTGGACCGTGGTGTGGACCGACAGACTGACCGCGTGCGACGTGTATCGCGCGAAAGCGTTTCGCGTTGATGCCGTGCCGGGCACAGGACCCGGGACACGTACCGAACAGCAGTACTTCGCGTACATCGCGTACGATTTGGATTTGTTTGAAGGTGGATCGATTGCGAATTTGACGGCGTCAATCATAGGAAATGTTTTCGGGTTCAAGGCAATCAAGGCTTTGCGATTGGAAGACATGCACATTCCCGTTGCGTATCTGAAAACATTCCAGGGACCGGCCACTGGAATTGTTGTTGAGCGTGAGCGCCTCGACAAATTTGGAAGACCGCTTCTTGGTGCGACGACAAAACCGAAACTTGGATTGTCGGGGCGTAATTATGGGCGCGTTGTTTATGAAGCGCTGAAGGGCGGATTGGATTTTGTGAAGGACGATGAGAACATCAATTCACAGACGTTCATGC
>JBDUAX010000374.1:0-4655 GCA_040004455.1 Gemmatimonadaceae bacterium | reverse complement strand
CGTGCACCAGTTCTTCGCGTATGCGCTCGAAGATCAGCACGTTTGCATCAACGGCAATACCGATGGAAAGCACAAAGCCTGCCAGACCTGGCAACGTGAGCACGGCGTGGAAACCCGCCAACGTCGCTAACGTGTACACGAGATACAATGCCAATGCGAGGACAGCGAGTACGCCCGCGAAGCGGTAGTAAGTGATCATGATGATCACGACCAGTGCAAGTGCAATTCCGAGCGAGAGAATGCCTTTGTGAATTGAGTCAGCGCCAAGGCTGGCTCCGATATTTCGCGTTTCGGCGACTTTGAGTGGCACAGGAAGAGCGCCCGCGCGCAGTACCAGTGCAAGATCTTGCGCGGCCTGCAAGGTACCACCGCCGAGCGTAATCTGGCCATGTACGCCGATGGCTTCGTTGATGGTCGGCGCAGTGATCACACGCTTATCCAGCACGATTGCCATGTTGTCGCGAACGTGTTTTCCCGTTTCAGACTTGAAGCGACGACCACCTTCGTTGTTCAACGTGAAGACGACCACGTTGCCGCTCATCGGATCGCTGGATGGCTTTGCGTCGATGAGATCGACTCCGGTGATGAGCGGACGCGCGTCGAGCACATACAATGCGCGGTATTTGATCGCACCGGTTGCCAGGGAATCGACTCCCCAACGCATGACTTTTCCGGGTGGCATGGCCGCCTGCACTGCAGGGGTGCGCATCGCGCTGTCCATCGCGGTGTATGCGGCGTCAGGTACGATGTACATGCCGGGAATTTGACCCGCTTGAATGTTCGAAGAAAAAAGTCCGCCGGCGACCGTTGCCGCCGTTGTTGAGTCGGCGCCTTTCTTCAAAGAATCGGCGCCACCTTTCTTTTTGTTCGTGTCAGCTTGTGTCAACAATGAGCTGACGGTTTTTGATTGCGCGGTATCACCGCCAGCGATCTTTGCACCAGCGACCGCGATGCCTGCCGTTTTCGCGGCTTCATCGAGGCGCGCAACAACTTTATCGAGCGCGCCTGTTTTGTCGGTCGTTTGAAACTCGAGAAAGGCGGCTTGCTGAATAAGCGCCGTTGCACGAGCCGGGTCGTCAACGCCAGGAAGTTCAACAATGATGCGATCCGTTCCTTGCTTCTGAACCACTGGCTCGGACACACCGAATTCGTCGATGCGTTGACGAACAACTTTGATAGCGCGATCGAGCGCGTCGGATTTATTCGCGACCGCTTGCTTGGAATCGTCAATCTCAAGCGCGAGGTGCATTCCCCCCTGTAAATCGAGACCTTTTTTCAGGGGGACGCGACTAACGGATGTGTCCTTGAACACGCCGTTAACCTTTATGCGTTCAACGACAGTCCGCGGGAATAGGCTCCAGACGGAGACTATGAGGAGAGCGACAATAAGCGCGAAGCGGTACTTCAGGTTCGCCATCGATGCCGGTGGCCAGAGGTGATAGTCAAGCAAAACTCATGTAGCCTTACAACTTAGGCTCGGAGGAGGCTCCGGGCCAGTGCTTCGTCTCGGCTCAATTGCTCCTTCAGAGCGTCAATTCCGGCAAAGGTTCGAGTTTCGCGAATTCGGGCGATGAAATCGAGTCGAACCGATGCGTCGTACCAGTTGTGATTGGCATCGAACACATGTGCTTCGACGCGGCGAATATTGTCGCCGAATGTGGGACGTGGACCAAGATTCGCCATTCCGCCAAGCGCTCCCTGAGGTGTTTGAACACGTACTGCATAGACACCATCGGGTGGGAGCAACTTTCGCGTGGGAGGCGGTGTGAGGTTGAGCGTGGGATAGCCGAGGAGGCGTCCGCGTTTGTCACCTTCAATAACGCGGCCGCTGATGCAGTACGGTCGTCCCAGTCCCTCTGCCGCGCGCGCTAAATCGCCGCCCGCAACGGCGCGACGAATGGCAGTGGAAGAGACAGGATGGCCGTCATTGCCCTGAACAGGAGGTAGCACCGTGACGCTAAACCCGCGCTCCTTCCCCAACGTCACTAAGACATTTTTGTCACCCATTCGACCTCGACCAAACCCGTGGTCATGGCCGATGAATAGCTCGCGTAGTTGATAGCGCGCACGTAAAACCCGATCGACGAACGTCTCCGCGTCGTAGCTGGCGAGTGCCGGTGTGAACGGCAGCACCGCGAGATAATCCAAGCCCGATTCCGCGAGCACCTCCAATTTTTCGTGATGCAACGTGAGCAGCGGCGGTGCGGCTTGTGGATTCACCACTTCGAGCGGATGCGGATCGAACGTTACCAACACGCTTGGCAAATTCACTTCGCGCGCACGCGCGACAACCCGGGACAGTAAATCAACATGTCCGCGATGCATCCCGTCGAAAGTACCCACGGTAAGAACCGTGGCCTGAATATCGACGGGTAATCCCGAGTCGAAATCGCGTTCGATTTTCTGCACGACGATTTCTACGAACTCGAGGGCAGCACGACGCGCGGCTGCCAGCGATTGTCGTCAGTACGGTTGGCAATCGAAACAATATTTTCGAACTGGTCGACAAGAACTGCGCGCGAGCCGTCGTGCGCTGCAGCAATGCTCCGGCCGTGCCGAATATGAACTTCATCATCGGAATTGATTGCCACTCTGGTCATTTCCTGCAGCGCTGAGAGCGGTGATGTCAGCTCAACCGTACCGTCGGAAATGGCGTCGCGTTCGAGCGAAGCAAACGAGACCGCCATCGCTACCGAACCCTTGCCACTCTGTACTCGACGCAGGGAATGACAATGCGCTGCACTATTCATCAGTCGGCCGAGGTCGCGCGCAAGAGATCGCACGTAGGTACCGCCGGCGCAGGTAATCACGACGTCCAGCGCATCGTCGTGTTGTGCCCGCACTTCCCACCCATGCACAGTGATAATTACGGGAGCGAGTGAGACCTCTTCACCGCGCCGCGCCTTTTTGTACGCGCGTTCGCCATCGACGTGTTTGGCAGAGTATGCGGGAGGGATTTGGGAAATGCTACCCGTCAACTTCGCTATGGCGGAGGGCAGCGTCGTCCAGTCGGGCAACGGAGCGGTGCCAATTTCACTTCCGGTTGAATCTTCAGTATCCGTTTCAAATCCGAAACGAAAGGTCGCTTGATAAACCTTTGGTTCGCTGTCGAGATACGGCAGCAAACGTGTTGCCGGACCGACGGCCACCACGAGCAATCCGGTTGCGAATGGATCGAGCGTGCCGGCGTGACCAACTCCTTTGGTATTGGCCGCTCGACGAGCTCTGGCAACGACGTCGTGCGACGAAACACCGGCGGGTTTGTCGACGAGTAGCAGGCCACTGCTTGAGCGACGAACAGCGCGCGTGTTTTCCAACGCGCTGACCTCAGCCTTCAGAATCAGCGTCGGGCGCATTGTGTTCAGCATCGGCGAGCTCGGAATTGGCCGGGGGCACAATGTGTTCAGCATCGGCGTGCGTCGCAATTTCGTTTTCGCGGACCTGCGCGAGCAACTCTTCGATGCGACCGGCGCGCGCAACAGATTCATCGGACTTGAAATGCACTTCGGGCGCATTTCGCAACCCGAGTGACTTGCCGAGCATGGATCGCAAGTGCGATGCAACGCTGTGCAACCCTTCAAAGGTTGCTTTCGTGTCGGCATCGTTACCGCGGACGCTGACGAACACGTTTGCGTGTCGCAAATCGCGCGTGACTTCAACTTCAGTCACCGTGACAAAGCCTTTCAAACGAGGGTCTTTCGCACCCACTCTCAGAAAGGTCGCGACCTCCTCGCGGATGGCAGCTGCCACCCGCTCGGAGCGTCTCGAATCTCCAGCCATGTATTCTTACCTCTTAGTTGCCGCGCGCCATCTGGTCGAGCGTACGCGCGACTTCTTCGGTGCGGTAGCACTCAAGCACGTCGCCGGTCTTGAGATCGTTGAAGTTCTCAACGCCGATACCGCACTCGTAGCCTTCCTTGACTTCCTGCACGTCGTCCTTGAAACGGCGCAGCGATGCAATTCCGCCATCGTACACTTCGACGCCGTCGCGAATGACGCGCATGCGTCCCTTGCGATTGATGGTGCCACTGCGAACGATGCAACCGGCGATGGTGCCAATGCGTGCGACCTTGAACACTTCGCGCACCTCGGCTTCGCCGTACACAACTTCGCGACTTTCCGGACGCAACATGCCTTCAAGCGCAAGAGTCATGTCCGCAACCGCTTCGTAGATGACGCGATACAACTTGATCTCAACACCTTCACGCTCGGCCGCCGAGCGCGCGTTATTGTCGGGGCGAACATGGAAGCCGATGATGATTGCTCCCGATGCCTTTGCCAACAGAATATCGCTTTCGGTAATTGCGCCGACGCCACGGTGAATGATTTCCACCGAGACTTCGTTGTTGCTGAGACGTCCGAGTGAATCGGCCAACGCTTCGGCCGGACCGCCCTGATCGGCCTTGATAACCAATCGCAACTGGCGCTTTTGACCGGCGGCCGTTTGCGACATGAAATCTTCGAGCGAAATGTTGCCGCGGGTTGTGCGACGACTGTTCGCTTCACGATTGAGACGTTCCCGACGTTGTGCGATTTCACGAGCGGCAGCGGCATCGGCCACCACGACGAGTTCATCACCCGCCATCGGCACACCTGACAGGCCGAGCAACTGCACTGGAACGGCGGGACCAGCGTTCTTTACAGTCTTGCCGCGT
>JBDUAX010000373.1:0-4661 GCA_040004455.1 Gemmatimonadaceae bacterium | reverse complement strand
GCGCGAACGCGGAATTCTCTCTTCGTTTGCGCGAAGCGATGGCACGCTCAAGGAATTGCTGTGGCGTCAATCAGGGGGCGTGGCCGACCCGTTCACTGCCGATACGCTGACGAATCGTTCGCAGTACGTGAAGATGCAGGGGCGCGAAGTGTTCAAGCACGCGGCACGTGCCATGGCCGAAGCTGCGCAGCGCGCGCTCGATCTCGCGAAGCTTACTGCAGCGGACATCGACTTGATGATTCCTCATCAAGCCAACGTGCGCATTATCGAAGCGACCGCCAAGCTCGCCGGAATTCCCATGGAGAAGGTGTTTCTCTGCGTGCAGAATTACGGCAACACATCAGCCGGTTCGATTCCGATTGCGCTCGACAACGCGATGACGCAAGGTCGCGTGAGTGAAGGTTCGACCGTGCTATTTGTCGCATTCGGCGCGGGTTTCACGTGGGGTTCGCTCCTCGTGCGTTTTTAGTCGGCGCACAGAACGAGATTTTTGAGCACAAACAAATTGGATATCGTATTGCTGATGCCCGGTCAGGGCTCGCAGAAAGTTGGCATGGGTCGCGACTTGGCCGACGCCTTTCCCGAAGCGCGCGATGTGTTTGCCGCGGTTGACGAAGCAGTAGGCGCGCCACTCACGCGGCTGATGTTTGAAGGCCCTGCCGACGAACTCACGCGCACAAGCAACGCGCAACCGGCATTGCTCGCGCATAGCGCAGCCGTGTGGGCGATTGCAAAGAATTCATTGTTGCCGCGCGTACGCGCAGCTGCTGGCCATTCGCTCGGTGAATTTTCTGCGTATTACGCGGTTGGTGCGTTTAATTTGGCCGATGCTGCGCGCGTTGTACGGAAGCGTGGCCTGCTGATGTTCGAACAGGGAGTTGCACGTCCTGGTGCGATGTCCGCGATTCTCGGGGTGCTCACAAAAAGTATTGGTGACATTTGCGCGCAGGCAACTACTGAAAGTGCACTTGTTGTTCCGGCCAACTACAATAGTGCCGAGCAAGTGGTCATCTCCGGTGAGGTTGCGGGCGTCGAACGTGCGATGCAACTCGCGAAGGATGCGGGTGCAAAGCGCGTACTGCCATTGCCAGTGAGCGGTGCATTTCACTCGCCTCTTATGGCGCCGGCCGCCGAAGGACTTTCTGCGGCACTGAACGCAGTCGATATGCACGACAACGAGATTCCGGTATTCGCCAATGTCGATGCGACACCGGTTTGTGATTCCACCAATGCCCGACGATTGCTGGTGCAGCAACTGACGGCTCCTGTGCAGTGGGTATTGGTTATGCAGCGTTTGGCTGAAGCATGTCCCGGCGCGTTGTTTGTTGAGATGGGCTCGGGTGCGGTGTTATCTGGTTTGGCCAAGCGGATTGTTCCTGGTGCAAACACCATGACGTGCGGAACAGTTGCCGAAGTTGAAGCCCTTTTGAAACAGGTCGCCTGAAATGCGTATTGATCTTTCTGGTCGCGTCGCACTGGTCACAGGTTCGACGCGCGGTATTGGCCGCGCCATTGCGCAAACACTGGCTGTCGCCGGTGCGAAGGTCGCCGTCAGCGGTCGCGATGAAACACGCACTGCCGAAGTGGCTACTGAAATTGCCGCCGCGACCGGTGCTGATGTTCGAGGTTTTGCCGTCGACATCAGTGATGCGACGCAAGCGGCCTCGCTTGTTGAGCGAGTTGAAAAAGAATTCGGTCAACTGGACATTCTTGTGAACAACGCGGGACTAACGCGCGACAATCTGATCATGCGCCTCAAGGACGAAGATTGGGAAGCGGTGATCAACGCCAATTTGCGCGGCGCATTTGTTACCTGCCGTGCGGCCAGTCGCGGCATGATGAAGCGGCGCTGGGGGCGGATTATCAACATTGCCAGCGTGGTCGGCATTACCGGCAACAAAGGGCAGAGCAACTACGCTGCGAGCAAGGCCGGCCTCATTGGACTCACAAAATCGATCGCGAAGGAATTGGCGTCTCGAAACGTGCTCGCCAACGTAATCGCGCCCGGCTTTATCGATACGGACATGACCGCGGCAATGACGGCAGAAGCAAAAGCAGCGCTCAGCGCGGGAATTCCCCTCGAACGGCTGGGCACACCTGCAGACATTGCGGGATTAGTGGCAGTACTCGCCTCCGACCTCGCGGCGTATATGACCGGGCAAGTGATTGTGGTCGATGGCGGTCTGGTGATGTAGCACTACCAAAGCTAACTTTTGTTGTACCCATTTTTCCCATCCAGAGGATTCGTTGCCATGGCGGATAATTCGTCGAAGATCAAAGACATCATAGAGAAAGAGCTCGGTGTCGAGCGTGAAAAACTCACCCCGGAAGCGAGCTTTATCGAAGACCTCGGCGCCGACTCGCTGGATATTGTGGAGCTCGTGATGGAATTCGAAAAGGAATTCAACATCGACATTCCCGATGAAGACGCAGAGAAACTGCGAACCGTTGGTGATGCCATTGCGTACCTGGACTCCAAGGTTGGTGGATGAAAAGACGGGTCGTCGTCACGGGGCTTGGTGCACTCACACCCGTCGGCAATGATGTGGCGACGACCTGGCAATCGCTCCTCGCTGGCAAGTCTGGCGCAGGGCCGATTACAAAATTCGACGCGAGTCGATTTGACGTGCGCTTTGCGGCGGAGTTGAAGGACTTCGATGCCGGACTGTACATGGATCGCAAAGAAGCAAAGCGCGCGGACCTCTATACGCAGTACGCCGTAGCAGCGTCTGCGCAGGCTATGGCCGATGCCGGCCTCGCTGAAGGATCCTTCGACCCAGAAACAACCGGCGTCATAATCGGCAGCGGCATCGGCGGCCTTCGCACTTTCGAAGATCAGTGCGAAACGTATTTCAAAAACGGTCCCGGTCGCATTTCGCCGTTCTTCATTCCAATGTTTATCGGTGATATCGCGGCTGGTGTTGTGTCCATGCGCTTTCAGGCAAAGGGACCCAACTACGCCGTGCTCTCAGCGTGCGCGACCAGTGCACATGCTATCGGCGATGCCTATCGCACCATTCAGTATGGTGACGCCGACATCATGATCGCAGGAGGCGCCGAAGCAGCCGTTCGGCCAATGGCGATGGGCGGTTTTGCAAACATGGGCGCGCTGTCCAATCGCAACGACTCGCCCGAAACTGCATCACGTCCGTTCGACGCGACGCGCAACGGCTTTGTGCTGGGTGAAGGCGCGGGCATTGTCATTCTCGAAGAGATGGAGCACGCAGTCAAACGCGGTGCAAACATCTACGGAGAAGTCGTGGGGTATGCATCTACAGGCGATGCGTACACACTCACTGGTCAACCGGAAGCGCACGAAGGGCTACAGCGTTCCATGCGTAAGGCGATGAAAGATGCGAAGCTCGATCCAAAGGAAGTGCAGTACATCAACGCGCACGGCACCTCCACACCACTCAACGATCCAAACGAATCAAAGGCGATCAAAGCGGTCTTTGGTGATCACGCCTTCGAGCTATCGGTGAGTTCCACAAAATCAGCGACTGGTCACATGCTGGGCGCTGCAGGCTCCGTTGAATTCATTGCGTGTGCACTTGCAATTCGCGACGGACAGATTCCACCAACTATCAACTATCAGGTTCCCGATCCCGAGTGCGATCTCGACTACACACCCAACGTGTCACGCGCACGAAAGGTCGATGTAGCGATTTCCAACAGCTCAGGTTTCGGTGGCCATAACGTAACGCTCGCCCTTCGCCGTTTTGTAGCGTAGGGTAGCGCACGCCACCCGGCGGCTCATAGCGGGTTTATAGCGATGCCCAATCCAGTACCGTTTGACCTGGCACGACTACGCGACAAAGCACTCATTCCGATTGGAATGAAATTGTCTGCGGGTGAACGCCTGACCGTCGAAGACGGTGTCACGCTGTTCAATTCACCCGATCTGCTCGGCGTAGGTTCAATGGCCGATGCGGCCAACCGAGCGCGTCACGGCAATCGCGTTACGTTTGCGGCCAATCAACACATCAATCCAACGAATATCTGCGTGCTGCGCACCACATGCGCATTCTGCGGCTACGCGCGTTTACCGAAAGAGAGCGGTGCATATCGCTATTCGATTGAGCAGATCATGGCCGAAGCGGAGCAAGCAGACAACGGATTAACGCGCGAATTTCACATCGTGGGCGGTCTCGATATGCAGGCCGGACTCGAGTACTACCAGACAATGTTTCGCGCGCTCAAGCAGCGTTTGCCGCACGTGCACATCAAGGCACTGACTGCGGTTGAAATTGCGCATATTGCCCGCATTGAAAAAATGACGTGGAAGGAAGTGCTCATTGCGTTGCGCGAAGCCGGTCTCGATACGATGCCCGGTGGTGGTGCGGAGACCTTCAGCGAGGCCGTGCGAGACGAAATTGCCGGCAAAAAGCTTGGTGGCGCCGACTACATCAACGTCCATCGCGCGGCGCATGAATTGGGCATTCGCACAAATTGCACCATGCTGTACGGTCATGTGGAAACCATCGAAGACCGCATGCAGCATTTGTTGATGTTGCGCAACCTGCAGGACGAAACCGGCGGGTTTCTTGCGTACATTCCGTTGTCGTATCATCCCGACGGCAACGAACTTGGAAAGCGTTTGCATCGCGAAGGCACAGCCAGCACAGGCTACGACGATTTGCGCAATCTCGCAGTCGGTCGGC
>JBDUAX010000046.1:0-15849 GCA_040004455.1 Gemmatimonadaceae bacterium | reverse complement strand
GATGCGATAAGTAGAGCGCCACCTGAACCTGCCCGACACTGTAACTGCTGACGTAGCTCTGACCTTCGACCGACACACCACCGTACGTTCCGTGCGAAATCAGCAGATAAACTGTACTCGGCAGATATGCAAATACCGCTTTCCCGTTCGCATCGGCCGTGACGGTCGATACGAGCGTACGGACACTGAGAGAATCGCTGGTTGTTGCGGCTGCCGACAATTTGTACAGCGAAACGGTTGCACCGGGAAGCTGTACAATGCTTCCAGTGTCATGCGCCGACGTTGCCGGCGTACGGACGAAGTTGTACGCCGTAATTATGAACGGGCCGTTCGGAGGTGGTGGGGTTGTGAGCGTGTCACCCGTTTTCGTGGAGTCAGTTCCTTTCGGTGTGTCACCCGCTTTTGTGACTACAATTGTCGCGGAATCCTTGAAAGTCCCCCACGTTACATACAGTTTCGTTGTGCCCGCAGCCACGCCACGAATTGAGAATCCGCTGTCGAGAACAGTTGCGATTGCAGTATTGACAATGCTCCAGACTGGGCGTCCGGCGAGCAGCGCCAACGACTGAACACCGTTCGCATCTACTGGTGTTACGTTCGCGCCGATCGAACTGCCAACTGTCACGGAAATTGATTGCGGAGTAACGCGTATGCCCGCGACTGCCCCCGGTGTGCCGTTGTTGTTGGTTTTGTTGCTGCTGTCGGTAGGGAGACCCGAGGAGGTACCGCTCGGTGCGGTAATGGCGGGATCTTTCGACGTCGAGTCGCTGCTGCACGCAGCGGCAACAAACAATGATGCGAACGCGAGGAGAAATGTTTTTTTCATGGTGCCTCTTCGGATAAAAGTATTCACTGGTGTTGTTGCAATGCACTGGATGGAACCCACGCACAGTTGAGCGCGTCACGCGCACAATCATTTGCGTTTTAGTACACCTTCTGCGCGAGTCGTAAGCGTGGCACGCGCATCGCGACCGGCCAGCAGGTCGCGCTCAACGCCTGAACGAAATGCGGTAAGTTCTGCACCGCCGGCACCTCGTGCGAGTAACCCATCAACAGCAATGAATGCAGCGTCCACGGGCACTCCACGTGACGCAAAGTCTGCGAGAATGATGAACGACAACGCGAGTCGCCCATCGGTCGCTTGAGACTTTATTCGTCGAGTTCCCAGTCGCTGTATGTCGGGCGCGGGAACACCCGCGCGTAGCGCACTGGCAGCACTCACTACGTCGCTCGTGGAGGCACCCGGGCCGAGAAGTAACGACGCCGCGCCGAGTTCTTTCGCCAGCGATCTCGTCGCAGCAACAATACGCGCGTCATCGGCGCCTTTTAAAACGCCCTCGGCCGCCTTGTCGTAAATCGGATCGCTCGGAATACCCGCGCTCCGCAAGGAGTCAGCCAAATGTTCAATTGTTGCACGAGCGCTCGCACCAATGCGCACCGGCAATTGCGGAATACCACTTTGCTGCGCGCGCGCAACGAATGGCAGCACGAAGCACAACGCAGCCAACGCGACGAAAGGACGACAGAAAAACCTTGTCGGCACTGTTACGGCGCTCCAACCAACACAACGGAGTTCTGCACGCCAAAATCGTCATCAACAACTCGGGCGGCCGAGGGGTCGGCCACGATATCGCCATCTACAACAAAGGCGTACAGGTGACGGCCAACGGATAGCGGCATGTCCACCAACCACGTGTTGCCGTCTCGAGCAAAGCTCATCGGAGTTGCTTTCGGATCCCATCCGTTGAAATCGCCAACGATGCTGACGTGCGAAGCTCCGGGCGCAACGAGTGCAAAGCGAATGGTTTTGTGTCCTGCCGACGCGGTTTGCAATTGCACCGGTGCATTGCTCTCGACGCCATGGTTCGCATCACCGTTGTTCCCGTTGGCAACTGCGGGTAATACCGAAGGGCGCAATACAGTTGTCGCAGCAACCGCGCCAACTACCATGGCAGCGAGGCAGGCCGCAATCGCATAGAGCGGACGAATGGAAATCGGTCGCCACAATGCAAATCCGTTTCTTTCTGTTTGCGGTCTGGGCAAGTCTGCAATTTCGCGTAACACCGAGTCGCGCCATTCTGCTCGCACAGCGACGGGTTCCTTGAGTGCGTGCAACGCGTCGCTCAACAGCGGAGTTGCCGCAAACTCTGCATCGCTATCGGGTTCGTTATTGCTTCGCATCGTCACCATCTCCCAGGAGAATCTGCAACCGTTCACAGGCTCGTTTCACCCGCATCTTGAGCGCGGAAACGCCGACACCTGTTGCAACAGCCATCTCTTCGTAACTCAATTCTTCTACGTGCTTAAGCAGGAACGCTTCGCGATACGGCAACTCGAGTTGAGCAATTGCCCGCGCGATGTCGTCACGTAACTCGGCGCGCGCAACGTTAGGCAAAACAGCTACGTCCGGCGCTTTGTCGAGTCCGGGGGACACCACATGCAACCTTCTTGCTCGCGTTTGTGCCGCCGTTCGACACCGGTTGAGCAAAATGGCAAACAACCACGCGCGATACTGTTCCCGTTCATCGTACTTCCCCAGCGCTTTGTACGCTCGCAGCAGCGTTTGCTGGGTGACATCTTCTGCATCGTGCCGGTTCTGCAACATGCGAGTTGCCAGTCGAAGACAAGCTGGCGCGTGTCGGTCAACCAGTACCGTGAACGCGGTTGAATTGCCGTTCAACACGCGACGCACCAGCGCCGCATCTGTAAGGACATTTGCGGGCGCATCTGGCGCAGGACCGTCGGTCATCTTGCTGGTGGAACCCGCGGTGCGAGGCCCGCGTCACCAAAAGACAGTTGCAACTATTCGATGACGATCAGTCCAACGCGTCCGTTGAACTCATCTTCCATGGTTGTGACACGCGGCGGCGGCACCCATTCCGCACCGTCAATGCGAATGTTGCAGCGATGTGATCCGGTCGTTGCATGAATTGCAACTTCCCAACGAATGTTATCGATTTGGTGAAGCGTAACCGCCTTCCAACCGGTGAAATCACCGGCGAGTTCAACCGAGCGCGCACTCGGCAATCGCATGGTGATGATGTATTCACCTGGCGCTGTCTGTTGAACGTGGAATGCACTCACAACTGACCGCGTTGGTGTTGGCGCGTCGGGACGCCACAACGACGGTGGTGCGACGCGCAAACCGAGGCTGAAAGTGCGACTGCCAGAGAGTGCCAGCCCCGGCACTACCGGGGTTGTCCGCATCGCTGCAACAAAGGCCAGGCGCGACGTGACCGCTGCACTTCCCACCGCATCGCCCCACACGGTTGACCTCAGACCGCCGATTTGCGGTCGCGCATTCAGTGCGCCGTCGAATGCGAAATGGCCGCTCGCCCAACCAACATGTCCTCCAAACTCTGACCAGCGTTGAAGCAACGATGCAACGGCATTGTACCGAACTTTAATACTGTCCAAAAAGGTAACGTTTTTCTTCAATACTGAA
Organism: Gemmatimonadaceae bacterium; assembly: GCA_040004455.1. Lineage (GTDB taxonomy): Bacteria > Gemmatimonadota > Gemmatimonadetes > Gemmatimonadales > Gemmatimonadaceae > Gemmatimonas. Next base: position 12,404 of record JBDUAX010000046.1, on the reverse strand, counting down.
TCGAAAACAGTTCTGTCGAACGTGCTGTCTCGAAAACCAGCGCTCCGACCACCAAAGCGCGCTGTTTGACTGCCAACCGACAAACCCAGTGCAAGATTCCCAATTTGTCTCGAATATCCCGCAACCAATTTCGTTCTCGACGTGCTGTCACCAACCGCTGCTCCGCGTCGCGTGTCCGCGCCAATCCACCAACCGTTGCGATCGTACGCGTACGAAATTTTCGTGGACGTTGTTGTTTGCCAGCTCGGAACCGATTTGATCGCCGCCTTTAATGCGAACGACGTGTCATCGATCGAACTGCTGCTCGCGCGCTGGTCAAATGATGAACGTCGCGCATCGATCGAACCCAACAACCGAAACCCTTTCCAGACGGGAGTTGCAAGCAGCGCGTTTAATCCGCCGGCCGCTTGCGTCGCCAGGTCGCCGCCGCGAATAAGTCCGTCGGCGCGCACTTGTCCAAACGAACGATCGTAACGCAGCGTTGTACCGAGTGCGTTTAATCCCAACCACTTTGATGTGTTCGAATTGACTGATTGCGTCGCCACGGTGCTTCGTGACACCAGCTGCGTCGCATCAATTTGCGATACCGCCGCGTTCGCGTCCCACGCCATGCGAAATTGCGCGGCGCAGGGTGCAGCAGGTATCAAGCAACAGATGCCAACGACAAACGCTCGCTTTTTTGCGAGCGCTATGAATCTCAAACTCATGTGGGATCTCCCTCGGCCGGGGTGCGCGAGTGTAACCCTCGCTAAAACACTCCGGTCACATCACCATCGTTGGTGCGATAGGGCGCGGTTACGCCCGCACCAGACTACCCGCTGCCTGCGGCTTTGCTGCGCGCTCCACGCGAATTGCGCGCATGAGTTTGCGGACGACAGGCACCAACAACAGCGCGCCACTCCAAAGCGCCAGGTCAGCAACATTGCACACCACGGCGCTCTCCGAAAACCGAATTGCGAGAAAATCAGGAACGCCGTCCCGACCCTGCAGCATGCTGGCAAGGTTACCGGCCGCACCCCCCGCCACCAAGCCGAGAGCCAGTGACGCGCGCCGATCGACCTTCGCCAGGTGCACAACAATGACCGAAATCATGGTGACGGCGACCGTCGTCAAACACACGTTGATGAGCCACGTGTACGGCCCCCACGAAAATCCGCCTACCGCCCCTTCGTTATAGACGAGCATCAAGGCGAACCGCCGACCCAAAGGAACAGTGCTTGCCGTCAGCGTTTCTACCGCGACGATTTTAGAACTCGCGTCTAACGCCGCTGCGCCCCCCGCAACAATCATGTACCAGGCAAGCGCTCGCTTTGCATTGAATGAGCGGCCTAAACCGGAAAATAGAGCAGAATGCGACATGCGACGTTCTCCATCTTCGTGGAAGACCGTTGGCCTCACTTCGCCTCGGGCCCGCTTCCGTTGGGTAGACAACAAAGCACCCAACATGCCGCCAAATTACCATCAATGTGGGCTCTCCTCAACGGCAGCCTCTACCGCATAACTCGTTTTACCTCAAATACTTAGGTCTATTTGCCAATTGTGATCAATGATGTGGTTCGCACGCCTCATGATCAAGTTGCTGCAACGTCTGTGGCCCTGTTGCCACATGGACCGCCGTACCAAAAAAGCGCAAATGAATTCTTGGATTGGCTTTTCAGAACGCCCCTCAACTGTCACGATACGGGGATTCAGTTGCTTTCATCTTTGGTGCCTTGGTCGCGCTCGAACTCGTAGAGCCCCCCTCTGCACCAGCAGAGGCCACCGACCCCTTTGCCAACGCGCCCACAAAATCGGCAGCCAGCACCTCCACCTGCCAACGGCGGAGCTCGGTGACTTCCGCGACTTCCGCAACCGTTCGAGGGTTGCGACGAGCCACTGCCTCCATGCGATCACGGGAGCAAAGCACTCCAGGATCGAGGTCGAGCAAAGTCGCGGCCGCGTCGCGCACAGTTTTCAATCGAGCAACACGATCATCAAAATCAGGATCGCGGTCCCAGCGAGTGCTCTTGGGAAAACGCGGCAATTCAGAATCGGGGACTTTGTCGCCACGCTTGACCGATTCCAGAGCTTCGGCCGCTCGCGATTCGGACATCCCACGCGGGAAACCCTTCACCGCAAACAATGCGTCGCGCGTCGTCGGTGCCGACCGAGCGAGATCGAGCAGTACCTCATTGCCAGCCACTCGAAACACTGCGCGATCGAGCTCCGCAGCGATGCCGTCGCGCCACTTCACGAGTTCGCGCAGGCGAGCCAGTTCGCGCCGCGTAAGGTCACGAGCGCCTTTGAGTTTGAGGAAGCCAGTGTCGGGTTCCTCTGGCTCCCAATGCGTGTCCTCGGCGCGCGTGAACTCCTCCTGAGCCCAATGCAAACGGCCTTTGTCAACCAGCGCGTTGTGCAGGTGATTGCGCAGTTCAATGAGGTAGCGCGTGTCCTGCGCAGCGTAGTCGAGCATATCGGCCGTCAACGGTCGCATGCTCCAATCAGCTCGCTGATGTTTTTTGTCGAGTTTGACGCTGAAGTAGATCTCGAGCAGCGCCGCCAACCCGAATGAACGAAGGCCGAGCAGCTGAGCCGCGACGCGAGTATCAAAGAGATTCGTTACCTGCCAGCCATAATCCTGCCTCAGCAAACGCAGGTCGTAGTCGGCATCATGCAGAATGACTTCGATGGAGCGATCTTCAAGCAGGGCGCCAAGTTTCGCGGGCGTGCCGATCGGCAACGGATCAATAACGGCCGAGTGGTGGGTCGTTGATAGCTGCAACAAATAGATCCGGTCGACGAAGCGATGAAAGCTTGCGCCTTCGGTGTCCAGGGCAATTGACGAGATCGTTCCAAGACCCGCCAGGAAGCGGTCTACGGCGTCGGAAGTGTCGAGGTAAAGAGGCGCGGAAGCTGACACGAGAGAAGAAACGGCAATCGCACGATGTTCGCGCCACCTGGCGCGCATTCGAATGCGAGACAGTCGCAAACTACACCGACGATGCGGTGAGTTGACCCACATCGCGCAGGAATGTGTGACGGACTCCCAAAACGCCCGGCTTCACGGGCCTCCTACCCCCCTTGCTCCATTGGCTGCTTTCCCTGACTGTTCGGCCTTCATGCAAACTCCTCCGTTGCCCGATCAACCCGCTCCAGTGTCGCCCGTCGAGGCGACAGTCGCTGCGAGCAGTTCGAATCAGAATTCGCCGCGGCGCGGCTGGTTGGGTGGCGACATTTTCAGGTCGGCCACGATTATTCTGGCCGTCTGGGTTGCTGGCCATTTGCTATGGAGCGTTTACGACCTCGTCTTCCTGATTTTCCTCGGCACGCTGTTCGGATTGGCTGTCGCATCGGGAGTTGATATACTCGAGCGATTCCACATTCGACGCGGTGTGGGATCGGCCTTGATTGTTCTAACGGCTGTTGGTGCATTGGGCAGCACGCTCGCGTGGGCAGGCCCCACACTGCTCGACCAAAGCGCAGAATTGCAAACGCAGGTTCCCGCGGCTGTCCAGAAATTGCAGGATTGGGTTGATTCGCGTCGCGGTGGTTTTGTTGCGACGGTAATTCAGAGTGCAGCGGCGCCATCACCCGGTTCAGCGGCCGCACAACCGCAACCCGCGCCAACCACAGCAGCCGGAAAAAAACGCGCCGAAGCTCAGTCGTTGCCGAGCGTCGCGCTCAAGCAGAAAATCACCGAACTCATGGGAGGACTGTCCAAATACCTCTTCTCATTTGTTTCGAGCACGGTTGCAATGATCGGCGGAATTTTCATGCTGATCTTTTTGTCGATTTATATCGGCGCTGAACCCGATGTGTATCGCGGCTGGATATTGTCGGTAATTCCGGCGCACAATCGCGCGTACATGCGACTCGTGCTGGGCGAGATGTCGATGGTGCTGCGCAAGTGGCTGGTCACTCAAATGGTTGCGATGCTGGTGATCGGTATTGCCTGCACCGCCGTACTGCTGGCACTCGGCGTAAAAGCGCCCTATGCTTTGGGAATCATTGCCGGCCTGCTGGAATTTGTGCCGACGATTGGACCAGTCATGAGCGCAGTGCCGGCGGTGTTAATGGGCTTTGTGGATTCGCCGAGCCTGGCACTGTACGTCTTGATCGCGTACTGGGTCGTTCAGTTCATCGAAAACAATTTGCTGATTCCATTTCTCATGCGCGGAGAAATGGATTTGCCGCCGGCAATTACTTTGGTAGCGCAAGCATTGATGACGTTTGTGTTCGGGTTCTTCGGTCTGCTGATTGCCGTTCCTTTCACTGCCGCGTTGCTGGTGCCGGTTCGCATGATCGCCATTCGCGAAAACGCGCGTGAGAAGGCGTTGGTGCGCGAGGCGCGAATTGCCAAGGCGCAAGCCACACTCGATCACGAAGCGGTTGAAGATACGATTGAAGATGCGGACAAGGGTCCGACTCCTGGTTCCATTCGTGCCACAACGCGCGGCATCGTTGCGCAAAAATCCGTTGCCCTTGGCAACCTGACTGCCGAGATGGCTATTCCAAAGCGCGCGAAGAACAAAGCGCCCCTGCCGGAAACGAAAAAGTGATTGCTGAACTCAGCAGCGCAAGAATTGCCTACGATGACGTGGGTTCGGGCACTCCGATTGTTTTCATTCACGGTTTTCCGCACGACCGCACGTTATGGTCACGACAGATTGATGCGTTGTCGCTGCATGTGCGATGCATTGCGCCCGATTTGCGGGGCTTCGGTGATTCGAGCACCGAGGGTCCGTACTCGATTGATCAATACGCCGACGACATCGCCGAGCTGATGGCCAAACTCGAAATTGAGCGCGCTGTTATTTGCGGTTTGTCGATGGGTGGTTACGTGGCGATGAGCATGTGGCGCAGGCATCCCGATCGCGTGCTGGCGTTGGCGTTGTGCGACACAAAAGGTGGCGCTGACACCGACGAAGGACGCAAGAAGAGAAACGATCTCATTGCGCTTGCTGAACGCGAAGGAAGCATTGCCGTTGCCGCCAACCAGATTGCCGGAATGCTCGGTAAGACAACTCGAGAAAAGCGCCCTGATGTTGTCGAGAGCACGCTGGCAATGATGGAGCGGCAGCCGCTCGCTGGAATTGTTGGCGCGATTGCATCAATGCGCGACCGCCCCGATTCGAAACCGACATTGGCAACCGTAACTGTTGCAACGCTGGTGGTTGTCGGGGATGAGGATGTGCTGACGCCGCTCGCAGAAGCGGAGGGGATAATGAGCGCGCTCTCGCCGCAGGCAAAAGGAAAACTGGAAGTGGTTGAAGGTTCGGGGCACGCGACGTGTATTGAGCGTCCTGCCGCCGTGACGCATGCGCTGGCCGATTTTCTGGCTGCGCTACCCGCTCATACCTGACATGACGACGCCCCCAGCAATTAGCGCGGCGGAACAATCGACCGCCGCACGACTTGGTGAAACACTTTTCAAAAATCGTGGTTGGTTGCCGGTACCGTTGTTGGCGTTGCCACTCGTGCTCAAGGGAACGCAAAGCAAGGAAAGTTGGATTGCGGGACTGATACTTGTCTTGCTTGGCGAGCTTGTACGCACGGCGGGTGTGGCCGCCGCAGGAACAGTTACGCGTCGACGTTCACGCAATGTGCAGCGACTGGTGACGTACGGCGCATTTGGATGGTGCCGAAACCCGCTTTACGTTGGCAACTTTCTGGCGTGGATTGGGTTTACTGTCGTGTCGGGTGTGTTGTGGTTCATTCCGATTGCGATGGTGCTGTTTGCGATAGAGTACACGCTCATTGTGCGTTACGAAGAGGGTGTACTGGAGTCGATTTTCGGACAGGAATACCTCGCCTACAAAAAGAAGACGCCCCGTTGGATTGGTCGCCCTCCCAGCGGTGACAACAGCGGTGAGCACGATTGGATGGAAGCAATCTGGAGCGAACGCAGCACTGTGCTGCAATACGTCGCGCTCATCGCCGTGTTCGTTTTGAAGGGGATGTATCTTTACAAGTAACAATTCAGTTTTCCGGAGAGAACAATGACCAGCATGCGCAAGTTCATCGTGACTGCAGTTGCAGCATCGGTATTGGGTGTGAGCTTGGCGGGCGCTCAATCACCGGCGCCAGCGAAGCAAACAGATATCAGTGGTAAGTGGGCATTCACAGTGCAAACGGAAAATGGTCCCGGCACCCCTTCGGTGACTTTCAAGCAGGAAGCCGACAAAATCACCGGCACGTATGTGTCGCAGTTGCTGGGCACTGCGCCGCTGGCGGGAACGGTGAAAGAGAAAAACATCGAGTTTGTTGTGAAGGCCGACGTGCAGGGTCAGGCGGTTGAGGTGACCTTCAAAGGCACCATTGAGGCCGACGATTCCATGAAGGGCTCAATTGCAATTGCAGGCATGGGAGGCGGCACATTTACCGCTAAACGGGCTACATAAGGGGAACCAACGGCGCGCACAGTGAATACATCTGGCAGCAGGATAAGTCGACGGACATTGCCAGAAAATCGGGCAAGACCATTTGCCGAGGGAGCATGGATCGATGAAGGATTTCAGCAATTATAAGAAGCCCAGTGATGCGGAGTTGAAAACCACGCTCACACAGGAGCAGTACGATGTGACGCAGCGCGGCGGAACGGAATGCAGTTTTCGCAATCCGTTTCACGACAATCACGAGGTTGGCATTTACGTCGACATCGTTTCGGGAGAACCGTTGTTCAGCTCACTCGACAAGTTCGATTCGGGCACTGGGTGGCCGAGTTTTACAAAGCCGTTGCAGGCAAACGGCGTGACGACAGTTACCGACAGCAAATTCGGAATGCGCCGCGTAGAAGTGCGTTCAGCAATCGCTGATTCGCACCTGGGGCACGTGTTCGATGACGGTCCTGGCCCGACGCGCATGCGTTACTGCATGAACTCCGCATCGATGCGCTTCATTCCGGCCGCGCAGTTGGAAGCCGAAGGTTATAGCGAGTTCGCCGAGCTTTTTGCAAAGGCTGCGAAGTAAGAGCTGTAGGTTCGCACCATCGGCGCGAACGTGAAACGCAAAACGGGGCCGCGAATTTTGCGGTCCCGTTTCTTTCCTGGTGTTCTTTCATTCAGTTACTCCATTGAGCAACCAACTTCGACAAGAATTTTGTTGGGTGCGTGACAGTAGAACGTGAGCGATTTGTAACCCGCTCGCGAAATTTCCTCGACCGGCCCGGTCTCAACGCCTGCATTCGTCAGCTCGACGTGCCTGGCGCGCACTTCGTCGGTGGAATCATAAAAGAACCCGATGTGAAAATTCTCCGGGAAACCGTGATTGGCGGTGTCTCGCATAATGTTGAGAATGAATCCGTCATCGCCGCGCAGCACCGCAAATGAGTCGCCACGCAGCGTCAGTGCGGTGAAATCAAAATGCCGAACAAAAAATTCCTGCAGTGGAGTGACGCTCGCAACCGGCAGATTCAAATGATTGAGTTTGCTCATCATCAATGGTGTGTTCGAGTCAGTGCCACAGATTCAAATACCAGGTGATTGCCGCCACCGCGCCAACACCAACTGTGGCGATCAGTGGCACGAGCCACGAGCGACTTGATTGATGCGACTTTGTTTCGACGACTGCCAGTATTTCCGGCTCGTCGAGTGCGCGCGCCAGGTGCGCGGCGTTTCGCGGACGCAGTGACGGTTGTTTTTCCAGGCAGCTCGCAATGAGCTCGGACAACCGATTGGAAACATCGTTTCGGCGCTGGTTTACTGGCGGCGGATTTTCCGTGAGGTGAGCTCGCATGACGTCCTGCCGCGAGCGACCATGAAACGGCGAGGTACCGATCAACATTTCGTACGCAACAATTCCGAGCGCATAGAGATCGGCGCGCGAATCGACGTCCGGGTCGGCAGCAACTTGTTCGGGCGCCATGTAGATGGGCGTGCCGAGTGAAATTCCCGCGGTGGTGATGTTGTCGTAGACGTGTGCGCTCTCTGATGGTCGACGCGACACCGTGATGGCTTTAGCCACACCAAAATCGGTGACGGTGGCGGAACCACCTGAAATCAGAATGTTGTCCGGCTTGATGTCACGGTGCACCACGCCCTGATCGTGTGCGTACATGAGGGCCCGGGCAACATCGCGCATGATGCCCACGGCCTCGCGCACCGACATCGGCCCACGCAGCAATCGTGCGCGCAGCGACTCGCCCGGCACGAATGGCATTATGAAATACGGCAGGCCGTCGAAATGAGCAGCGCTCAGCACGGGGACAATGTGCGGATGCTGCAAGCTGGCCAACATTTGTATTTCCCGGTTGAACCGTTCAATCGAAACACGCTCGGCGAGCGTTGGCGGTAGAACTTTTACGACAACCTGTCGCGCCAGCTTGTGATCGCGTGCGACGAACACGCGCGACATTCCTCCACCACCAAGCTCGCGCTCGATGGTGTACGACGATCCCAGTTCCTCCTGCAGCGCTTGTGCGAGGTCCAACCGCCTAAACTCCTGTCAAGTCTGAATCCGCAGCGTTGTAATTGCGGTGGGTAATATGACACCGGAACGGCATCGAGAGAACCAAGTTACGAGATGGGACCATCGCGCCGCCGTCGCAGGACAAAAAGTACGTAGCCCGTTCCAACGGTGGAAAGCAGCACGCAAACGTGCTGTACAAGTGCCAGGGCGAGGGCCGTTTCGTGAGGCACGCCAAACTGCCGATAGACGATGGAAACGCTGGCTTCGTATGTTCCAATGTTTGCTGGCGAGAGCGGAAAAATTGTTCCCAGCAGAATTGCCGCTTCAACCAGCACCGTGACTGATATTGGAATGTGTTCTCCAAACGCCCGCTGCACGGCAATAATCGCTGCGAATTCGAAGAACTTCGCGGCAATGCAAAAGGTCGTGCCGGCGGCGAGCCTCTTTACATTTCGGAGCGACTCGAGTTCCGATGCAAATCGCACCAGCCATCGTTTTTGATTCGCGAACACTACCAACGCAACCAGAAAGAATGCGGCGGCAACGCTCAAGACGACGACTGCACGTTTCATGTCTTCGGGCAGGGGCAAAAGCGTCGCAGCAAACAGCACGACTGCCGTTTTACAAATCGCTTCGAGCAGTTGATCGAGCGCCAGCACCGAAATAGCCGATGCATAGGTCACATTGGGTTCGCGTGCGAGGAGCAAAACCGTTGTGATTTGTCCCGAAGCTGGAATCGTATTTCCGACCACTGCAGTAATTCCGACAATTGACAGCATCCTTCGCCACCCCACGGTGCGCGAGGCCGGCAGCAGCGATCGCCACTGCCCCGTCCAACTGAACATGATCAGCAAATTGCAGAACAATGCCAGCGCAATCCATGCGCCGTTGGCGCGCTGCAACAATCGCCATACCATTGCGCGATCGACGCTGCGTGCCAGGAACCAGACCAATGCGCTGGCAATAATCCACGTGACCGTCAGAACAATGCGTCGCCGCTCGGGCGACATGCTGGTCAGTCGGCTAAGTGCGTCGGGTTCTTCGGCTGTCGAGGTGATGCTGAAGTCGGATATGACTCAATGAGTCAGCGCGTAAACGACGTAGTTCACGCCAAGTTTGTAGGCTTCGTTGTCTTCGGAAACGACGCTGTATCCGGAACCCGAAAATTCCCAGAAGTCTGAGACGTCGGTGTTAAAGTTAATCATCGCGATCATGCGCTTCTTCGGATCATTGTCTTCAAAGATTCCGCGCAAGATGGGGCGAGACTGGTCGTACGCCTGCGGAATGATGTTGAAGGTGTTGATTTCAAAAAACGAATGGAAAATTGGAAACGTCGGATCGAGATCGATGAACCGTGCGTTGGGCATTACGCGCTGAATCTGAAACACAAAATTTTCCCAGCCGGCGAATCCGTTTCCGCGATTGTCGCGAAAATCGTCAAAAATTATGAACCCGCCCTTCTGAATGTAGGCTTTGAGAGCCAGAGCCTCTTTGTCGTTCATGGTCCAGTAGTCGGGTTCGGCCATATAGGCGACCGGGAACTTCCCCAATGCCGGGTCGTCCAGCGCCATGACATTGCTGGCGTTCATGTGTGGTCGAACGGTGCTGATTTCCCTGATGATGCGAACCAGGTTGTTCTCACCCTTCGGATACCCGTGGGCCCAGGCCGGCAAACCCATGTAGTAATAGCCGCCCTGTCCCGTTTCGAACTTGAGACGCGCGATGAGCAGGCGTCCGTCGTAGGGCGTTTGCGGTGTGTTGAGGTTGACCGGGTCGGGCATACGACGGTTGAATCGCTGCGCTGTTGCTACTGAGCTCACGCCGAACACCGCCAACAACAGCCCGAACGCCGCGCGCGCGCGCAACATGATTTGCTCCCGAGGGTGATATCACGGAGCGTATCACTTCGCACCGACGCTGCGGAAGGCTTTCGGATGAAAAGCTTCGTTCGACTTGGAACTGGTTATGGTCAAGGCACGGACTCGCCTCATACCCGGGGTGTACTAGTCGGTACGCATTGCCTCCAGTGGATCGATGCGGGCGGCACGACGTGCTGGAGCGAGACTTGCCGCCGCAGCGATTCCCACGAGCAAAACAGAAACGCCGGCGAGCACCAGTGGATCGCCCGGAGTCACTTCAAAGAGCAGCGATGCCAGGGTTTTGCCGGTGAAGTAGGCGAAGGCGACGCCAATAACGATGCCGATTGTCGCAAGCTTCACTGATTGCATTACGATGAGTCTTGCAACGCCCCCGGAGCCGGCACCAAGTGCAATGCGAATACCGATTTCACCACGACGCAATGCGACAACGTAGGAAATCACCCCGTACATGCCGACGGTGCTCAAGGCGAGAGCCGCTAATGCGGCAACGCCCAGCAGAATCATGATGAACGACGTGCGCGACATTGAGTGTTCGACAACCTGCGACATTGTTCGCGCGTTGATGATCGGAACGCGTGGATTCATTTTCATCACCAGCTCGTTGATGCGTTTCATGAGCGTTGGTGAAGGTGCACTGCTTGTGCGCACGAGATACATCAGGTCATTCACGCTGCCGTCACGCTGATCGGGACTAAAGCTGGTCGGTGCGTAAAACACCGCTTCCGTTGGCGAATTCTCCAACGCCTCGGCACGCAGATTGTCTACCACGCCCACCACGCGATACCAAGTGGTTGCACTTGATCCATTACTGTTGATGCCTTTGCCAATTGGATCTTTTCCCGGCCAAATGCGATCAGCCAAAGCCTTGGTAACAACCACGGCCTGGCTGCGTGTGTCGATGTCGTTCCACGTTGGTGCACGACCTCGCACTGGAATTTTCAGTGCTTCAAAAAAACCTGGCGCGAAGTATGGTGCTGAAACACAGGGAGTTTTCTCGTCTGCACCATACGGTTCCTGTTCGCGAAACACCACTGTACAACCGGTTCCAAATCCTTCCAACGGCATGTCACTGATGTTGCCGACTGCTACAACGCCCGGTATTTCGAGTATCTGACGCTGTAACTCGCGATGAAATACCAGTGCCTTGTCGCGCTTGTCGTATTCCGTAAACGGCAATGACAAATCAAACGCAGTCACATTGCTCGGGTCGAATCCTGGTTTGACTTCGCGTAAGTGCATGAAGCTGCGCGCCATCAGGCTAGCCCCTGCAAGCAGCACCAGAGCAAGAGCAACCTGCCCAATAACCAGAACGCTCCGGACCGCGCGCTGTCGCGGCGATGAAGACAAACCGCGCCCACCCTCTCGCAGCGTGCTGATGTTAACTCTTCGCGCGAGCGGAATCACGCCGAGCAGGAAGCCGAGAATCAGGGTAATACCAGCTGCGACAGCAATCGATGAACCACTCATTGTCACAGATGCGAGTCGCGGAATATTTGTTGGAGCAATGAGGAGGAGCGCGTGCAGACCTGCGAACGCCAGTGCAATTCCTGCAACAGCCGCCGCTCCACACAATAAGAGGCTTTCTGACAGATAGTGCGTAGCCATGTGTCCGGTGCTTGCACCAAGCGCTGTGCGAATTGCCGATTCGCGCCGGCGCGCTTCCATGCGCACAATGAACAGATTCGCCACGTTCGCAACCGCAATCAGCAACACGACGACCACCGACGCGAACACCATCCACAAGGCTCTCGGTATCGTTGGTCCAAGTACGGCGTTTTGAAGGCCGCTTACTTCCGTCCGAAAGTTGTACTGCTTGAGAAATCCTGGATTGTAAACCGTGGGCAGTATCTCGCTGAATCTCCGGGCAAGCGTAGTGAATTCACGCTGTGCGGAGTCGGCGGAAACTCCAGGCCGCAAGCGACCAACACCTACGTATTGATGGCTATTGTAAAATGGACCGGCAGGGTTGAGTTGCATTGGCGTCCAAACATCAATGGTGAAACCCGCGACATTTGACTGCGACGAAAATGGCCCAGGCATTGGAAGTGTCAGACCGGGTTCGGCAACACCGACAATCTGAAATTGTCCGCCACTCGTTTCTAGATTGTGCCCGATGATTACGGTGTCCCCACCAAATCT
>JBDUAX010000045.1:0-15896 GCA_040004455.1 Gemmatimonadaceae bacterium | reverse complement strand
CGCTGTGGCTGGGTGTCGGTGTGGCGGCCGCGACCGGTGCGGTGTTCGGGTTGCTACACAGCCGAAAGGGTGTTGCCCAGGTCGAAAGAGATGATCCGGTGAGTCCGAGGCACTGGCCACTGGAACATTGAATTCTACTGCTCCATACGCTTGCACGCCGATTACACAGGTGCGATTTATCGGATGCGCGTCGCTGCGTGTTAACGTGGCCTGCGTCGCATTCACGAATCATGTCCGCCAACACTTCTCAGCTCGCGCCATGCCCCTCACCAAACTCGATACCAACGCCGCGCTGGTCGTTATCGATCTACAAAAGGGAATCATCGCACCGCCAACCGCGCCGCACCCGGCAGCAGACATCGTTGGTCGCGCAGCGCAACTGGCCAAGGCGTTTCGCGACAAAAACCTCCCCGTTGTTTTTGTGAACGTCACCGGAGCCCCGCCGGGCCGAGTGAATATTCAGCGCCCCGGTGGAGCACGCGCGGCCAACTGGGCCGAGCTCGCTGCAGATTTGCATGTGGAACCGACTGATGCCGCGCTCTCCAAACAGCGGTGGGGCGCATTTATCGGAACGTCAATGCACGAATTTTTACAGACACATAACGTCACGCAGATTTTTCTCGTGGGCATTGCGACAACCATTGGCGTCGAGTCAACCGCACGCAGCGCGTTCGATTACGGTTACAACGTAGTGATGGTAGTCGACGCAATGACCGATCGCGACGCCGACGCACATCGCAACAGCGTCGAAAAAATCTTCCCGCGACTTGGCGAAACCGAACTGACGGAAAACGTATTGCAAATGCTCAGGAGCGCGCCGTAAGCAGTGGCAATTCAATCGCAGGAGCCGTCGTCGCCGTTATACGACACAATTACTTCGCAGCAACTCGCGCTGCTGCACGACGCGGCGCACGCTCCACTGACAGCGCATGACCTGCGCGGCATCGAAAGTCTCAACGACGCCGTGTCGATTTCCGAAGTTACGCGTGTATGGGAGCCACTCACGGAACTCATCCGCCTGCACATTGCCTCCGCCGCTCGACTCACCAATGAGCGCGCGGCGCTACTCGGCAACAAACCGACACGCGCGCCATTTGTAATCGGCTTGGCCGGAAGCGTTGCGGTTGGAAAGAGTACTGCGTCGCGTTTGTTGGTTGCGCTGCTGTCGCGCGGTGTTGTGCCGCTCAACGTCGCGTTGATCCCGACCGACGGGTTTCTACTGCCCAACGAGAAACTGGCACAGCGCGAGTTGATGAATCGCAAAGGATTTCCCGAAACCTACGACGGCCGAGCGCTCATTCAATTTCTCGCGAATTTGAAAGCCGGTGATGAAACGTTGAGCGTGCCGGTGTATTCGCACCTCGAATACGACATTGTGAAAGACGAATACGTGCGGTTGGTGCGTCCCGACGTTGTCGTCATTGAAGGATTGAACATCCTGCAAACACCAAGCGCAGGCGCAGAATTGGGAAGCGTCGTCTCCGATTTTCTCGACTTCTCGATTTACGTTGATGCGGAAACGCCAGTCATTCAGTCGTGGTACGAGGAGCGATTTCTCAAGCTACGCAAAACTGCGTTCGCGAACCCGCGTTCGTATTTTCATCGCTTCGCTTCTCTTAATGACGTTGAAGCGCTCGAAAAGGCTCGCACGATCTGGAAGACCATCAATGAACCCAATCTGCTGCAAAACATACTCGGCACCCGCGAACGCGCCGATCTGATCATCCGAAAAGGTGAGAGTCACGCGGTCGAGGAAATTTCATTGCGACGTTTGTAGTGCGCTAACGACGAACTATTTGCGTTGCAGTCGCTTGCGAAACAGTGCGAGATTAATCGCTTCACCCATTGCTTTGTACCCAGCGTCACTCGGGTGTAATCCGTCGCCCGAATCGTACGCAGGGAGCAGTTGATTCGGCTTATTTGGGTCGCGCGTAATTACATCGAAGTCGATGACTGCGTCGTAGGCGCCGCTCGTTCTGATCCACGTGTTGACCGCTTCACGCATGGCCTCATTCGGCGCCGGAGCGCGGTGAAACGGAGTGAGCGTTGCACCAATAACCGCAATGCCGCGTTCGTGTGCGCGTTCGATTACTTGTTTGTAGCCAAAAATAATGTCGTCAGCGCTTATGGTGTCGACAGTGCTGCGCGAAATGTCGTTGATGGCTTCAAGAATGATTACATGCGAGACACCCGGTTGCATCAACACATCGCGATCAAAACGTGACACCAAACTCGGGCCCGCGCCGAAAGACAAAACGCGATTGCCCGAAATGCCCGCGTTGACGACTGCTTTCATTGGTTCCGATTTACTTGACAGCAGTCGTTGCGCGAGTACGTCGGGCCAGCGGCGATTCGCATCGGGTGTGGACGCGAATCCGTCGGTAATGGAATTGCCGATTGTGACAATCGTGCCGGTGACATTTGCGTTTGTGACATCTATGGCCGACAGAAACAACCACGAACGCATAGTGGTGTCGGCCTTGAACTCGGCGCTGGCAAGTTGATTGCCGCTTTTCGCGATGTACGTGGTGGCAACCGCGAGCGCGTGACGTGTGGTTGTGCGCGCGGAGTCGGGCAGGAACATCGAAACGGTGAGACTGGTCAGCGCCGGGGCGTTGAATTGAATCGGATCGCTCACGACCGTTGCGCCCGTTCGAACAATGACCGACGCTTTTCCGTCGAACGTGAGCGCGTGATCACTGCCCGCGTTGATCGAGGAGCCGGTTGCCGTGAGTGCAATGTGTGCGCCGCCAATTTTGATTGGGCGATCGCCGTATTCGTTGGAAATGTGAATACGCACACGGTCACCACCAACGGTGGTATGCAACACTTGTCGGATGGTCGCGTTCGCGTAGGTCGGCACGCGATCGACCGTTCCCGTTGCCGGGCGCAACGCCGTCGCACTTTGACTCGGCGCCCACGTGGCGATCCAGATGGGCATTGACAATGAAGAGCTGCCACCCGTGTTCACCGACGCGTGCATGCATGACGTGAGCAGTGACGTGCCGACGATTGCTGTAAACAGCGCAATGCGAGAAGAGTTCATATGCGTCGCGCCGCATGGCGCAGTGATTCAAGTTCACGGCGAAGTGGCATCCAGTATTCGCGATCTGCGGACATCGCTCGCAATTGTTCCTTGCTCATTTGCTCGGCAACGTCACCACCTGTGATTGCTGCGATCACAGCCGGCCGCGTCGATCGCGCTGCGCCAATTGGAGATCGCACAACCAGCTCAACTAAGAATTCCGGCGAGCGCAGCTCGGCGAGCCAGAAGTCAACCTGTGAAACAAGATCTTCAAGGGCCATCACGTCGATAACTATCTCCCCATCAGCAGCGTTGTCCGGCAATGCGATTGATGTGCGACGATTCCAAAGTGCGGAAAATTCGTCAACACCTCGCATGCGACTCATCAGGTCAACGCGCAGCGGCGCAAATTGTTCATCGGGCACACTGAAATGAACTGCGTGCCCGCGCTCCAGATATTTGACATCGAATTGTGGTACGGCAATCACCGTCGCGTTAAGTGCATCAAGGCCAGCGCAGAGCTTCGGTAGCGCATCTGGCGTGACCATCACTGCCAAATCAAGATCGCGACTATACTCGGCTGCGCCGTACAACACGCAAGCCTGTCCTCCCATCAACAGGACGCGTGCTTCGAATTGATGCATCGTAGAAAGGACTCGAAGGATCTGGGTCGGGATCACTGGCGCCTCCGAGCGCATCATACCAGCCAGCCAGACGGATCATTTCCGTCCAGCGCTGCCGGGGTGTTAGTCGCATCCAGTTTGCCGCTTCTTCGCCGTAAAGATCTTCGAGAGAAGTCCGCGTCATCCGGGGAACATCGCTTGCCGTCATGAATTTGAAATTACGGCATCGGTACCCATTTCGCGATACTCGGGTCGGTCGCCGTTGCTTGACCCACCTTCAGGTTCCGCGCATGTTGAGACTATACCCCGTCCTCGACCCCGACCGGAGACCCACCGTGCGCCCCGTCATTCGCATTGCGAGCCACCTGCTCATGGCACTCGCCGTGATTGCATCGGCAACTCACGCACAATCAAGCGCACGAAAATTCACACTCGATGATTTCTCCAGCGTCAAGCGCATCAACGACCCGCAAATTTCACCCGACGGGAAAACAATTGCGGTAGTTGTGTCGAAACCCAATCTCGACGACGATCGCTACGATCCTGAATTAGTCGAAGTCAATGTTGCATCGAGAAAATCGCGCACACTTGTAACGGCGCAAGTCGGCCTCACCAATCCGCGCTATTCGCGCGATGGCAAATCGCTTGCATACCTGGCGAGTGTCGGCGCGAGCGGCACCGCGCTGTCTGTGCCGGGTGGCAACGGTCATCTGCAGATCTACATCATGAAAGCGGCGGGCGGACCGGCGAAACAAATCACGCACGCGCCAAGTGGTGTGCAACAATTTTCGTGGTCCCCCGATGGCAGTACTATTGCGTTCGCAGCGATGGATCAACCGGAACAGAAAACCGGACCGGAACGCTTCAACGATTCGTTCGAGGTACAAATCAACGACGACTTTCTCACGAAAGAAGATAAGTATCCAACGCACTTGTGGATCGTGCCAACGGCCGGCGGTGAATCAAAGCGTTTGACTTCGGGCGTGTGGAGTTTGCCGGTCAGCCATCCACCCGGACCACCGGCGTCGGCAATTGCCTGGACCCTGGATGGACTGAACATCACGGTTGCACGCCAAGTCAGTGCACATGGTCGCGGCAACGAACTCGTGAACGTGAGTGCGAAAGACGGTAGCGTCACTCCACTCATGGTGGGTGTTCGCACTGCCGCGGCCGACAACGCACCAGCCGGGCGCGGCGGAGGAGCGGGGGGTGGTGGTAGAGGCGGTCGTGGTGGAGCCGGCGGTGGAATGCAGGGCACGTTCCCGATTTACAACGCGGCAACCGGCACGATTGCATTCATGCAGGGCGGAGTGTCGGTGTGGCATCCGACGGACAGTGTCGCGAAGTCCGTCACGCGCGGCATTGATCACGGAATGGATCGCGCGCTCTGGATGCCCGACGGCAAATCACTGCTAGTCGGCAGCAACGATTCGAATCACGTATCGCTCTACATGCAACCTGTCGACGGGCCCGCGCGTCGCCTCGACTTGAACGGCGTCAGTCCGACCAACCCGTATTACGTTGACATGAATGTTGGCAACGACGGCGCGATTGCATTCACCGCAAGCTCGCCAACGCGTCCGGCCGAGTTGTATTACATGGCGAATGCGAACGAGTCGCCGCGTCGGATGACTGATATCAACGCGACCGCAGCGGCGCTGAATCTGGGCAAAACGGAAATGCTCAATTGGACCAACGACACGTATTACGAAAACGGATTGCTCACGTATCCCCCTGATTTCGATCCGTCAAAGAAATATCCGCTGGTGTTGGTAATTCATGGTGGTCCGAAAGGAGCGTCGCTGTTGAGTTGGGGTTCACAAGCGCAGTTGCTCGCGGCCAAAGGCTGGCTGGTATTTCAACCGAACTATCGCGGCAGCGACAACCTCGGCAACACCTATCAGCGCGCAATCAACAACGATGCCGGTGCTGGTCCCGGTCGCGACGTCATTGCTGGTATGGAAGTCATCAAGGCGAAAGGCATTGTTGATACCACGCGCATGGGCGTTTCCGGTTGGTCGTACGGTGGCTACATGACGACGTGGATGATTGGTCACTACAACATTTGGAAAGTTGCCGTTGCGGGTGCTGCGGTGACCGATCAACTCGATCAGCAGATGCTGGGTGATGGCGCGAACCAACGCGGCGCGAACTCGCCGTTTGTGAGCAAAGTCGCGATGGATCGCATTCATGAGCAGTCACCAATTACGTACGTGTCGGCGATGAAAGCGCCCACGTTGATCATGTCAAACGTTGGCGACTATCGCGTGCCGATTACGCAGAGCTACAAGCTGTTTCACGCGCTTAAGGATTTCGGCGTAACAACACAGTTTGTTGCGTATCCGATTTCGGGGCATAACGCGGCCGATCCCGTGCGCACGCGCGATGTGCAACGGCGCTGGATGGGTTGGTTGGATCAATACCTCAGCGCGCCAACGCCGGTGACGAACGTAACGCCGACACCGAACAAATAGTTTGATGGGGACGGGTTCGTAGCAGCGGGTTCGGGTTTGATGGGGACGGGTTCGTAGCAGCAGGTTCGTAGCAGCACGGGTTCGTAGCAGCGGACAATCGTAACGCGGCGTCGCTCTGAACCTGGTGCGGCGCCGTTACAATTGTTGTTGAAGGACAACCGAGGTTCAGGGCGCGCGGGTGATTTTGAACATTCGGTTGTCATGAAACTGAGAAGTCTTCACACCAGTCAACTCGAACGATATGCGAATCACAATTTGCCGGGCGAGTTGTGTGTTGTGTGCTCTTCTGGCGCACGATCTGCGTGCCCAACCCGCCGTTCCCGTGCGCACGCTCACCACACTCGCCGCTTCGACCGACACGCTCGGTCTCGTGATCGGTGTTCGACAACTTAAGAACGGACAACTATTGGTAAGCGACGGCGGCCATCGCCGCCTACTGATGCTCGATCCAACGTTGCGCACAACTTCTGTCGTGCTCGACTCGGCACCCGGAAAGGTCAACAGCTACGGCTCGCGCGCAACGCCGATACTCGCGTACCTCGGCGATTCCTCCCTCATTTTCGATTTCGCCGCGCAAACAATGGTGCTTATTGGTCCAAGTGGCGCAGTTGGTCGTGCAATGGCAGTGCCCAATCCGCGCGATCTGCAAACCATGGCGGGCAGTCTCGCCGGTATTGATGATCGCGGGCGATTCGTGTATCGCGGACTATCGCGAAAGCGCGGCGGCAAGGTGGGCGCCAACGCATCGCCGCTCATGGTTGTCAACGACAACACCAATGGGACGCAGTCCAACGCCGATTCCGTCCCGCTGTTACGCGTAGACTTTCAATCGCGCCAGGTTGATACAATTGCCGATCTGAAGAATTTCTTTTCTCGTCGAATTCAGTTGGACAGCACGCCGGAAGGACGACCAATTATTCGCTCGTACAACAACCCGGCTCCACTTAGCGACGAATGGGCAATGTTGTCAGACGGCACGATCGCGATGGTACGCGGACACGACTACCATGTGGACTGGCTCGCGTCTGACGGGCGCATAAGTTCAACGGGGAAAACGCCTTTCGATTGGAAGCGCTTGACCGATGATGACAAACGGCGAATGATCGATTCGGCGCGCGTGCGTGATAGTTTGGAAACGGAAACACGATTGAGCATTCAGAGGGCGGCCGAGGCGAGAGCAAAAGCTGCGGGACGCGTATCGAATGCCTCTACAGCCAGTGGCCGCGGCGGCGGTGAACCCAATGCCTTCACCTCAAATCGTCCTGGTGGATTGCCGATAATGCAAACGAAATACGTTGCACTCAGCGAAATGCCGGACTACTTGCCACCCGTGCGAAATGGTGCGCTGCGCGGCGACGCCGACGACAACCTGTGGATTCTTCCAACAACATCCGCTCAATCACAAAGGGGTGAGCTTGTATACGATGTTGTGAATCGAAAAGGCGAGTTGTTTGAACGTGTGCGCATACCTCTCGGACGTGTCATCGCTGGTTTCGGCCAGGGCGGAATTGTTTATCTCACGTCGGGCAGCATCAAAGGCGGGTTCCATTTGGAGCGCGCAAAAATTGCAAAGTAAGTTGGTTTAAAAAATGAGATGCCATTAGCCAAGCACCGCTTCGCGAAATCTGTTCTTCAACATCTCGCCGTCCTTGGGTGGAAGCACGAGTGGCACTGGGTCGGTGCTAACTTTCACCTGCGCGAAGATCGACCCTTCGTCGTTTTTCACGATTGAAACAAGATTGAGAACGTCCGCCGCAGTTACAACACGAAGCGATTGCACAAATCCTGCTGCGTGCGCCATTGACGCGAGATCCACACCAAACGCCGTGTGCGTTTTCTGCATTCCCGTTTCGCCGTAGCGTTCGTTATCCAGCACAACGATGCTCAAATTGCGCGGGCGTTGCACAGCGATTGTCGCAAGAGAACCCAATCCCATCAGCATTTCGCCGTCTCCCGTAACGCACAACACACGTCGGTTCGGCTGCGCGAGCGCGACACCCATTGCCACCATCGCAGCGCCACCCATCGCCCCCCAAAGAGGGAATGAAAGCGGATGATCTCCCGCGGCGGTGATGTCCCAAGCGGGCGCGCCCAATCCAGCAACGACCAACATGTCACCGCGATCTGCAAGCAATTGCGAAACCACATCACGCCGATTGAGCACGGCTGATTGCGATTCGGAGTTGTTGTGCGCGCTCATTTGAAAGCCTTGAAGCCGAGCACGTGCTGCGCGATGAGAATGGCTTCGGAAGAATTTGTTTCGTACGCACGTTTCAATCCGACAGACAGGTACTGCGCGATTTGCTCCGCGCTTTCCGCACGAATAACGTTTGCACCCATCGCTTCAAGTACCTGCTGCGTAGCGCTGCCCATCGGCACCTGCGCTGGGTTTGTTTCGCCTTCTTCGCCGCGCATCGTTACCAACATTACCAGTGGAAAACGCGAGCCCTTTGTGAGTGACAACATGTTGATGCAATTACCTGTGCCGGAACTCTGCATCAACAACACCCCCTTGTCGCCACCCAACCAGGCGCCAGCGAGCAGCGCCACCCCTTCCTCTTCGGTTGTCAGTCGCACGATGTGTATCGCGATGTCAGCTTCGCACAAATCGATGAGGCGCGACAAGCCGGCGTCGGGCACGAACGCAACTTGGCGTACGCCTTCGTCGTGTAACACGCGATGAACTTCAAGCGGCCAGGTGGACACGGTCTATTTGAAAAGAGTGAATGCGAAGTTTGAAAAACTAATTGCGATACCGCAGCGGCGAGACGCTCCTGCGAAATGGTGCCTCGGTGCGCCATTGGTCAATTCCCATTGACCGGTTGTCCAGGATAGGTCAACCGCCCGCAAGAACTACAAAAGGGGCCGACCCAACTCCCACAACGCCGGCTGCCATCTCGCTGGCAGGCCAGGACTCCCCGAACTAATTTCTCGTCGGAAAACCGCCATTCCCCGCTCTGTTGGCCACACGCATTCAACACCGGAAAGTCACATGCAGATTTCAAACGGACTCGCGCGCGCAATCGGTCTGGCGGCAATTCTCGCGCCGAGCGCTCTTTTTGCCCAGTCCAACGACATCCCCGCGCGCGTTGACAAAATATTCGCGCGCTTCGATCGCAACACACCAGGGTGCGCGGTCGCACTCGGCAAAGACGGTCGCGCGTTGTACACCCACGGGTACGGATCGGCCAATCTCGAATACGGTATTCCACTTACCGATTCGTCGGTAATGGAAAGCGGGTCCGTTGCGAAGCAGTTCACGGCTGCCGCGATGGTGCTGTTGAGCCAGGATGGAAAACTCTCGCTTGACGATGACATTCGAAAGTATCTCCCCGAAGTTCCGAATTTCGGAAAGACCATCGTCATTCGCAATTTGCTGACGCACACGAGCGGACTGCGCGATCAATGGGGACTCCTTGGAATAGAAGGGCGCGGGCCAGGCACGCAGGTGCATTCACCGCACACAACGCTCGACCTGGTTGCGCATCAGAAAATGCTCAACTTCCCGCCGGGCAGCGCCTATTTGTATAGCAACACTGGCTACGCACTTGCAGCATTGATCATCGAACGGGTGAGCGGAAAAACGCTGCAGGAATTCACGCAGACGCGACTCTTCGTTCCGCTTGGAATGTCGCACACACTCTGGCGCGATGATTTTGCGCGTGTCGTTCCAAACCGAGCAACTGCCTACGCACCAGCGGGCCAGGGTTTTCATACCGACATGCCGTTCACAAACATGGTTGGCAATGGTGGAGTGCTGAGCACCATGGCCGATCTCCTTAAATGGAACGAGAATTTCGACAACACTACCGTTGGCGGCGCGACACTTACGCCAACGCTGCAAACGCAAATGCGACTCACGAACGGTCGCACAATTACCTACGCGTTGGGTCTTGAACGACTGGTCTACGACGGCGTGAATGAAGTTGGACACAGCGGCTCGACCGCGGGCTATCGCACGTTCCTGGCGCGGTATCCCGATCAGCACGTGTCGGTAGCCGTGTGGTGCAGCAATGCGAGCGTTAATCCAACGGCACTCGCGCACCAGGTTGCGGATGTCGTGCTCACCAAGCCGCCACGCACGCAAGCGGCGGTGATACCGGCCGTTCACCAGACGCGCGCAGAACTTTCACAATGGTCAGGTACGTATCGCGACATGATGACTGACCAGGTTACGACATTGGTGTCAAACGATAGCGCACTCACCGGCGGCGCAACGCAGGTCTTCATTCCTATCGGCACTGAGCGTTTTCGGACCGCTGCAGGGCAAGTGCAGTTTACGCGCGCAGGTAAACTCCGAGCCTTCATTCTCGCACGCGTGAACGGCGACACCGGACATTTCGAGGAAGTGAAGGCATCTCCGAAGACGCTTCCCGTCGCCGACTACATCGGACGGTATGCGAGCGACGAACTCGACGTCGTGCTCAACGTCGTCGCTCGCGATGGCAACGTTGTCATTACGCGCCGACCAGACGACGAGATTGCACTCCGTCCAACCTACGCCGATGATTTTCAAGGCAGCGGTGGATTGGGTTCTGTTCGATTCAGCCGTGATGCAAAAGGCGGCGTAACAGGGTTCTCGATTTTCGCTGGACGTGTGCTCGATGTACGGTTCAAGCGAACAAAGTAGCAGCCTCTCTCCAACGCGTGCTACCTATTTTTCGTTCGCACGCTCAACCAGCACCGGCGGCTTCCGCAACTTCGTTGCCTGCTCATACGCGTACGACCAGCCGAGCAAGTCACCATCACGCCAACGGCGCGCGGACAACTCCAAACCAAACGGCAATCCGTTGTCGTAGAAACCGGCCGGGACCGCAATCGCCGGAACACCGATGTTGTTCACCCAACCGGTGTTGCTGTGCGGGCCACTGCTCCGAATGCCATCGGGAAGCCCAACGAGTTAGGCATTTGAATTGCCGGATAAACAAAGTACAACACGTGCTGCGGTCGTGCATGGGCTCATTCATCGCCCCGACCTGAGTACCACGCAGTCAGCCAGCGGCCTTTCGCGTTTTCGCACTACATAAGGAGCGTAAACTGGGGACCGAGCCCCATTCCGCGAAACGTGTGCTTACCGAGTGATATCCCATTCTCGTCCAATTCTTGACACGGACGATTTGCAGTTAGCACTGGTCGCAACATTCTCCAGAGCAAACTCAGCGGCGTAGTTTACGCGCAACCATGCCTTTCTGAATAACGAGAGCAGGGCACATCGCGACTGGGCCTGTTGTTACGACATCATTGGGTCGTTACTGACCAC
Organism: Gemmatimonadaceae bacterium; assembly: GCA_040004455.1. Taxonomy (GTDB): domain Bacteria; phylum Gemmatimonadota; class Gemmatimonadetes; order Gemmatimonadales; family Gemmatimonadaceae; genus Gemmatimonas. The sequence continues at coordinate 4,514 of JBDUAX010000045.1, read as the reverse complement.
AACTCCTGAGCACCGCCAACGCGTTCGCCACCGGACGCTGCCCCACTGTGTCCGACGGATGCGTGAGAACTCGAACACGACTCGCTGCGCGCGCATCAGTTACCACCATTGCTGACGAACCACCGCCGTCAAGATTGATTGCGTGCGTGGCGCCAAGTGCACGGAAGAGATCGGCGGTTTGTCGAAGCGTCATTCCCATGCTGTAACCAGGCTGTCGGCCGTCAATAACAGCCAATAGCAAACGTTGGCCCCTATCGCCGTAAGCAATTGCAGTGCGGGGGTTGAGTCCGCGAAATCCTGCGTTGCCCGCCGAATCGACCGTGCCGAGCACGATGCTGTCGCGCATCAACTCCGGTTGTCCGCCCACTGCTTCCATGGGCATAAACGGCGCGAGTGTGCGCGATACTCGCACGGTGTCACCTGCGACCAATTGTAACGAAATGTTCGTTGAGCTGCGCAACCCCACAATCAGCAACGTGTCGCCAGTTGCCATTGGAATGCCTGCATTCTGCAAACGCGCGGCGACGTAACGTTGATCATTCGCTTTGGCGCTCTTCGTCGCAATTGGTGCAAGTATCCACGCATTTCGCCGCGCAATGCTATCGAGCGGAATGCCCCATGCCGCATCAACAACGCCACTCGCGCTATCCGACGGACGGTTCCACGTGTTGAGCGGAATTACGCCGCGCGCTGTTTGCAATTGCGCTGAGGCATGAAGTACGCCAATCCACGGACGACGCGCGTTCGTCATCGCGAATACGGCGCGATTTATGGGCCCACTCACCAAGCGTCCTTGCTCCACGTGCGCGTTAGTCGGTACACCTGGCGGCGTGAACAAAAAGAAATCGGCGTTCACGGCGGCCAGCGCACGTAACGCCGGATCAATACCCGCGAGGAGCGCACTGGTTGTGGTTCGTCCAACTGCTACGGTTCCGCCTTTCACTGCGCGAACAGAAACACACGCATCAAAATTGACTTCGAGCACCGCGGCTCTCCAAGGCTCGGCCAAATGCACAAGGCGCAGCACACGCACACCGGGCGCCAGTTGCTCGGCAAATACAGAGTCGGCGATTGAACGTGCCAGCAGGTCGATGTGTTCATCGCGTGCGCCGCGGCGGCCGGCACTGGTGCACGACGCCAGCAGGCATGTTGCAATTACCAATTGAAACTTCATGCGCAAGTTCAAAATGAATTCAATTCGTTCGCGCCGGCTCTGACGTGAGCTTCACATACTTCGTTCGCACAGCTTTTCCCCTGCGACGCAACCGGGGCTTCCGCGTCCTCGAGCAAGTCGGGATAGCGACGATTCAGAATGTGCGGATGATGCAGTCCGGAAGAGTTCACGTCACACAAGGTACGGGTCGTAATCACAACTCACCAGTTATGACTGCGATATGCGGTAACATCGGGAGCGCAACGAACGTTAGCTCGCGCCGAAAGTATAGCACCACGCTTCGCCTTCAAGCACGACTTCACCAGTCTGCCTGGTCACACGAATGGCCAGCTGCGTTACCGGCTTCGATGCGTGCACGCTCAACACCTCAGCGTTAGCCGTAATCGTGTCATCGATGAAAACCGGCGCCGTGAACTTCCAATTCTGACTGAGGAACACCGTGCCCGGCCCCGGCATATCCATCGCGACTAACGCATGCAACAGTCCGGTCGTCAACCCACCTTGCACGACGAGCTTTCCGAAACGGGTCTTCGACACGAACTCCTCGTCGAAGTGCAGGGGATTGTAGTCCCCCGTAAGCTCGGCGAAGGTTTGCACGTGGCGCGCCGTAAGAGTCATCGAACGCGACGCTTTTTGTCCGACAGAGACGGTCATGAAAATGGAGAGCACGGAGTGACAGCGCGGTGAAACCAAGCATAATCACGACTTGGGCGCCGAGATCGCGGCCGCGACTGTGGGCCGTAGGTGCGGGTGGAGCGTAAGGCTGCTGGGCGGTGCGATCCACCGAACCCACGCGGCGCCAGTACGTCCCGTTTTCCCGGCGCTTGGTCATGTATCATTCCGGTCAGCACACGCAACGCGACATGTTGTCCCATGGAACGAACTAACGAAGTCATCAAGCGACGCACGTTTGTAATATCGTTGGCGGGTATTGCGGCAAGCCTCGCGTGTCGAGAGTCGCCAATGGCTCCAGTCGTCATGGAGCCCGCGCGTCTCCGCGTAATACCGGCCAAGCCCACTCGATCAGCGAAATTGGGGCTGCAGCCCATTGGACTGCTGCCGGCATTGCCCGCGTTGCAACGCGACGGAGTTTTGTACGTTCCGCAAATGTACAAACCCAGTGAACCACTTCCGCTTGTGGTGTTGCTTCACGGCTCGTCCGGTTCGGGGGAATCGTGGTTCGGTTCGTACGGCGCGCGCGCCGATGCAGCGCGTGTCATAATGCTTGCGCCGGACTCACGATCGTTTTCGTGGGATGCAACGCAAGAGGAGCCGTTCGGTGTGGATATTGCCTTTCTCAATGAAGCTATCGCCTCTGCGTTCGATCGCTGTGCAATTGACAGTTCACGCATGGCCATTGTTGGGTTTTCTGATGGCGCGAGTTACGCGTTATCCCTTGGCTTGGCAAATGGCGACGTCTTTCGTAGCGTCGTGGCCTACTCACCCGGCGGTATTTATACGAATGCACGACACGGCCATCCCGCCATTCGAATGTTTCACGGCACCAACGACACCGTTCTGCCCATTGATCAAACGAGCCGGCGCATGGTGCCGGAGCTGCGACAGGCCGGATACGACGTGACGTACACGGAATTCGATGGCGGGCACGAGGTTTCGGCGTCTGTTGCCGATGCATCAATGGCGTGGCTGGGGTCGGAGTTCGCGGCCTGGTGAAATTGGGTGGATCTCGCAATGGGTGATAGGGCGACCGCCATATCCATCATCGACGATGATTGAAACAGCGCGATATTACGCAGCTCGGACGTTCTATTTTCCAGCAATGCGCGAGTTTGCGCGATTAACACGCATGAAGGCGGTGCGCGCTCAGATGAGTTTGCCGGAGTGACACCAGAGAAACAGTAAACGACTACATTCAACTGCAATCATGACGAAATTCGACCAGCGCGACGTGATGCCGGAGGTCGCTGAGCGGCAGAGACTACGCTATCGTGAAATGTCGCCTGGTGAAAAGCTGGCGCTCGCGGACGGCCTTTGGGATCTAGCGTGGGATGCCACGAAAGCAGGCGTGCGCATGAGACAGCCTGAGCTGAATGACAACGGAGTAGATGATCAGGCGCGAAGGTTGATGCAGAATGCGTCCGACTGATGTCGTTTCAGTATTCGCGCCGCCATTGCTCGCAACCGGCATCGAGTGGATGGTTGCCGGCGGCGTTGCGGCGATCGTGTATGGCGAACCACGATTCACGCAAGTTCTCGATGTCGTCGTCGCGCTGAAGCCCGCGCAAGGTCACATCTTTGCCCAACAATTTCCCGACAGAGAGTTCTACTGCGCACCCACCGAAGTCATCGCTGAAGAAGCGCAGCGCGAAGCATTTGGCCACTTCAATGTGCTCCATTTGAACAGCGATGCGCGGGCGGACATCTACCTCGCTGGCCAGGATCCCCTCGCGCGCCGCGGACTCGACGCGAAACGCAGCGTTACGCTCGCAGGACTAACGATACCGCTCGCACCGCCCGAATACGTAATTCTGCACAAGCTGCGATTCAAAAAATTGGGCGCGAGCGAACGCCACCTGCGCGACATACGCGCAATGCTACGTGTGCTCGGCGACGACGTCGATGTTGCGTCGCTGCAGTCCGACGCGGAATCGATGGGATACGCCGCACAATGCATTGAGATGACGCAGTTGGCAGAATGAACAACGCATTGGCGCGCCAATTTCGTCCGTGGCCGTTCAGCGTGTTGTCGAGCAACACGACCGCGGCCGCTCTGTGAACGAGGCCAACGCGCGACTTTCCGCGGCCCTCGCTGATCGCTACACCATCACGCGCGAACTCGGCGCCGGCGGCATGGCCACAGTGTACCTCGCGCGCGATATCAAACACGATCGCGACGTCGCCGTCAAAGTATTGAAACCCGAACTCGGCGCCGCACTCGGCATCGAACGGTTTCTCGCGGAAATCAAAGTCACCGCGAATTTACGTCACCCGAATGTGTTACCACTGTTCGATTCCGGCAGCGCCGACGGGCAATTGTTCTACGTCATGCCGTACATCGACGGTGAAACGCTTCGCGCGCGCATGCAACGCGAACAGCAACTCCCCGTTGATGAAGTGTTGCGCATTGTTGGTTTGCTCGCGGCCGCGCTCGACTACGCGCACGCAAACGGCGTCGTACATCGCGACTTGAAACCGGAAAATATTCTGTTGCAGGCCGGTCAACCAATCATTGCGGATTTCGGTATTGCGCTCGCGGTTGCGCAAGCCGGCGGCGATCGCATTACGCAAACCGGTTTGTCGCTCGGCACGCCCAACTACATGAGCCCCGAGCAAGCGGCCGGAGAACGCGCGGTTGATGCGCGCAGCGATCAATACGCGC
>JBDUAX010000372.1:0-4682 GCA_040004455.1 Gemmatimonadaceae bacterium | reverse complement strand
AATCGGTCGGCGGATGGATCGCCACCGGCACCACGGTCGCATCCATGCGCACGGTGCGCGCGGAGTCGATCCGCCGCGCCGCCGCACTGGTCACCAGCTGGTCATTCAGCGCGGCCAGCGTCGCGGGACGCACGCGCCGCAGCGTCGCCGCCAGGGCCGATTTGGACGGCGTCGCGACGAGCGCGCTCACGCGACAAAAGGCCCGATACGTCAATGAATCGGCCAGATGAAACGCCAGCTCCGCATAGGTCCACCCGGTCAGTTGGCGGACGAGCAACAATCGCAAAGTTTGTTCGCCCGACAACCCGGGCCGTCCCGTCCGGGCATTCTTCCCACAGCCCGCTTCCAGGTCTTGCTGAATGCGCGCGCTCAACGCAGGTTGTTCGTCAAGCACGGTGCTCATCGCCGACAATTCTTGCGCATGCGCGTGCGCAATCCAAGGTGCGGTGAGCGGCAGTTGCAACGAGCAGTGACGCATTCGGCGGTGCCTCCCCATGATGCAGTTGGTTGTCTCGACAACGCCAACGTACATCACTGCGGCGAGAACACCATCCCCGAATGCGTCACTCGTTTCACACCACAAAAATCCGCTTCATAAATAGTTTCAGGACGGACACTAGTTAATGTTCTAGACCACGTGGAGCAGCTCAGGTCACGTCAGCGACCCAAAATAGGTACGCTCAAAACAATCGGAGGTAAGTCCAATGCGTATGATAAGGCTTTTCCCGTTAGTACTGATCATATCCTGCACGGAGGGAAAAATGTCAGAACCAAATGCAAGTCGAAATGCGCATCAACCAGTCGCACCGTATCGACTAAGCGCCGAAGACCGCGCTCGCATCGCCCCCTCGTTTGACGCCGACTCTCTCGAGGAATTTCTTCAAGGAAATGCACCCAAGTCGCGCGCAGCACTGCTTCGTAAGTTTCAAGAGCAGCCTGCTATCCAGGTAAACTCCGTGAACGGCGAATTGACAGTTCCCGACATAAGTGTCCTAACACACGTCTCTGATCCGGTTCTAAATGAAAAGCTCGACAAGGTGTGGGCAGCGAAGTGGGCACACCTTTCGTTAGAAGAACTTGAACGTGCGGATCAGAAGAGGCCGGGTGTCAAAACCGCGCTGGCTCTAAAGCGTGCGATGCCGGGAAATAACAAATGAGTTTTACATCATCTGCGAAATGTCGCCCACGTCTTGCCCAGCTCGTCCGGTTTGTCCGCGCTTTGGCGTCGGTCGCAACCGTAATCGGGGCCATTGCCATCGCGACGCCCCACAGACTCCTTGCCCAAGCGGGAGTTCCTGGCTCTGTACGAATTTATCATGAGGTAAAACCTTGTGAGTATTGGGAAGGAGGCTGGCAAACGTATGTACGAAGCGGAGCAAGCTTCCGGCTCACTTGGGACTGGATAGGCAACAGTGGGGGTAGGGGTTATTACCAAGGTTATGTCAATGTGTTACCCGGAACAGATTCTGTGCTCAGTTCAGACCGCAAGAAGATTTGGGTGCACCCACGTTTGCAAGCGACCTGTTGGGACGATCGTTGGCTGAACGAGATTACCGGTTATGTATTTTATGAAACCACCTATTCCAGCCAGGTGCTTGCCGGTGACGTAGTTGACGTTAAGCCAAAAGCTGAATTGGACATGGACGACGGTAGCGAAACAAGCCACGATGCTTTGGAATTTCGCAGGCCGGGTTCCGTCACGTTTAGCGCTGCCAATAGCACTGTAGATTTCGGCAGTCCCATATGTGACTTGAAGGTTGATGGCGTCACAGCTTCATCGAGCTGCTCCAGTTACACCTCGACTTCATGGTCTGCCGGATCGCATACAGTCGCTCTGCATGTTACCGATGAGGCGGGAAATGAAGCTATCGCGACCGGCTTTATTACAGTTCATGACGAATGCCCCGTTGCAAGCGATACAACCTACGCGACGTTAAGAACAAATCCGGATGTATATACAGTACCGCACGGAACCACTTCTCTTATCACCCCATGTGGTCAGGTAACGACGCCTGGCTCTGGCGGCGGTTCGGCGCCAGTGTACCCTAGCAACGACGAATCCTGTCATTGGGAAAGATATTTTTGGTCGGAAACGTTTGAGGGCGTCACCATCTGGGATTGGATCGGGCCGTGGGATTATGTGTGCGGATACGCCACGTTGCGCGCACCATCGTCGTTGGTTCAGAGCGCGGCCACTGCTACGGGACCCCTTCATGTGCGCGTGGTGGCTACGAGCAGAATGGGAAATGGTCCTAAGATACGACTGGAGCGTAGTTCTGGCTTCGATGCTGTGGTAACCGTTGACACCGCGACTACAAGTCCGAAAGATTTGGCGGCTGCCTTGGGAGCCGTCGAACAATTCACTAAGAAGCTAAGCTCACACGGTAAGAATGTGGCAGGTGCAGTTCTTGGGGGTGTCAACACCGAACTAACTGTCAGCGCCGCCGATTATGACGCGGCACAGAATGCATTGAAAACGCTCGGGAAAGGTGGGAAGACGCGCCTCGATGTAACAGTCGATCGTAAACATCCATAGCGGGACGTTAACAAACAGCGCTTCTGCAATTACGAGAGTGCTGTGGTAAGTGATAAAAGCGGGCCACCAATTAGTGGCCCGCTTTTATCATCACGCGTCAATACGCCACTTTAAATGTTGGACTGTCTTCGGGACGGCTCTTTCGTTTGTCGTAGAGTCGCGTGGTCGCAATGTTTGCATGGCCAAGCCACTCCTGCACCTTCGCAATATCAGCGGCGTGTTCGACGGTGTTAGTGGCGGCCGTTGTGCGCAATGAATGCATGCAAAACCCAACCACCTTCAATCCGACTTGCAGCGCGTAGTGCATGACAACGCTCTTATACAGGGCATCGGCAGTAAGCCCGGAATCCGAGGCACCAGGTGACGTGACCCCCGAAAACTGATCCAGTTATTTTGTTAGTCCTCCACGGGAGAGGACGATGCGTAAGAGCCGATTTTCCGAAGCGCAGATTGTGCAAGTACTGCACGAGTGGGAAGCGGGAGCGAAGATGGCAGATTTGATTCGCCGACACGGCGTGACCGAGCAGACCTTGTACCGCTGGAAAAAGAAGTTTGGGGGAATGCAAGGCACCGAGGCGAAGCGATTGCGTGCGCTCGAAGAAGAAGATCGCCAATTGAAACGATTGGTGGCCGATCAAGCGCTCAATTTGCAAGTGGTGAAAGAATTGCTGGGAAAAAAGTGGTGACGCCCGCGCAGCGGCGAGTGGCCGTCACGAGCGCGATGCAGGCCGCGACTCTCTCGGAGCGACAAGCGTGCCGGTACACGGGCTTTGCGCGCACATCGCAGCGCTATCGATGCGTCCGCGCCAGCGATACGACGTTGCGTGAGTGCTTGCAAACGCTCGCGTTATTACGCCCGCGCTGGGGCTATCGCCGATTGTATCGACTGCTGCGGCGCGAAGGAGCGCGCGTCAATCGCAAACGGGTGCAGCGGGTGTACCAGGAAGCCGGATTGAGTGTGATGCAGCGCAAGCGCAAACGGGTCGCGGTCCCGCGGATCCCGATCGAAAAACCATCGCACGCGAATGAGCGTTGGAGCATGGATTTTGTCAGTGACGCATTGGGCGACGGTCGGAAATTTCGCGCGCTGACGATCGTCGATGACTACACGCGCGAATGTCCCGCGATCACCGTGGATCGCGTCGCGGCGGTGCTCACGCTGCTGGCGCGTACGCGCGGTCTGCCACGCGCCATTGTGTGCGATAACGGGCCCGAATTTCGGAGCGAAGCACTCGATCAATGGGCCGATGCGCACCACGTGCATTTGCATTTCATCGATCTCGGTAAGCCCGTGCAAAACGCGTATGCCGAAAGCATCAATGGACGCCTCCGCGATGAATGCTTGAACGAAAGCTGGTTTGTGAATTTGCACGATGCGCAATACACAATCGAAGCTTGGCGCATCGACTACAACGAGCATCGCCCACATAGCAGTTTCGCGCATCGAACCCCCGCCGAACTTGCCAAAGCCACCACGAACATCACATCTTCGATCACATCACAACCGGACTAACATTTTCCCTGGACCTGCGATTGGGGTCACGTCACAGGTACGCGCCAGAGTGAGCGGAACAGCGCGCCATTGAGTTGTTCGCGATGTCCCGCCGCGTCGAGATATTCTTCAATGCGATCGAGTGCTTGTGGGTGTGTTGGTACGTAGCGCGTCTTCCCGCCTTTGCCATGCACGCGTACATGGGGCACACCGCGACGTACTTGTAAGTCGCGCACCATGAGCGTCTTCGCGTCGCAGCCCATGAAATAAAAACATCGACAGAATCGCGCGATCGCGTTTGCCTTGAGCGTTTCGGGATCCGGGGCACTGAGCAACGCGCGCGCCTGGCCATCCCCCAGTAAGTGCTCCCGCTTCGCTCGTGAGTCGAGCGTTTCTGACGCTCGGGGCTTGGTCCCGTCTCGTCGTTCTGTGAAGAGCGTTCACATCGAAAGAAATCAAGAAGAGGAACTTCTAAATAGAGCGCGCGGGCGTTTACCGGTTAAACGCACTGACATTCGGTCCTGTCGACGCCTCCGCTTGCAGGATCAATGGCTTCCTATTGGCTTCCTACGAAAAACGAGCCCAGTGAAAAATTCACCGGGCTCGTCTCATAATTCGTAGTCACTCTTCAACTTCTATCAATCGGGGCGACTG
>JBDUAX010000371.1:0-4697 GCA_040004455.1 Gemmatimonadaceae bacterium | reverse complement strand
AGCCTCGACGTCAGGGGCGAGCACCGGCTATGTTTAAAGGCTGTGCGGACACGACTGGCGAATCCAACCGCCGTCCGCTATTCACCCCAACAAGCCCCATGCATGGCGCAGGCCACTCGTACAACCCCGGGAACTTCAGGTCTATCTGACGATCCCGTAGAAAACATGACGGATTGGCTGACCGCCAACGCCCGCCCGGTAATGATGGGGGTAGCCGGAGCGGTCATACTGGGGGTCGGGATTTTCGGTTACCGCTATTTGAGCGAATCGAAGCTTGCCGAGGCATCGTCAGCACTTTACAAAGCCCAGGACCCAATGCTTCAAGGCAAGTTGCCGGAAGCCCAGGCGGCGCTTCAGCAGGTCTCCACTCGTTACGGCGGCACCGGTGCGGGACAGCAAGCGACCATACTTTTGGCGCAGGTCTTGTACGAGCAGAAGAACTATCAGACCGGCGTCAATGTTCTGGAAAAGGCACGCTCCGACGCGTCCAAGCAAAACGTCGCCGCTTTTGAGGCGACGACGGCCGCCGGTTATGAAGGTCTTCAAAATTGGGCCAAGGCCGCCGAGTTGTACGGCAAGGCCGCCGATGCCTCGGATTTTCACAAAGATAAGGCCAACTACCACGCGTCGCAGGCACGAAGCCTGATGCTGGCTGGCAAGACCGACTTGGCAAAGCCAATTTGGAAGGAACTGATGGACGGCCCTGACGCGCAGTACTCACAGGAAGCGCGAGTGCGTTTGGGTGAAATTGCGGGAGCTACAGCGAAGTAATTCTTCGAGGTAAAACTGGAAGCCGAGCGCCGTCAAAGGCACTCGGCTTTTTTGTGTCCGGGGTGCGGCGACTGCCGCCATTTTCGTCACGGTATGGCGCCACCAACAGTGCATTGCCGCCGTATCGAATGCGCATAATACATGTTATGTAAACTAAACTAGGTGGATAACTGTGGACAAACTTTGAGGGATATGCTCAGCCTGCTAACGTCGGCCACTCTTAAGCCGTGTAATCACAACACTTTACTAGATTGCGCTTAAGTCACTTCAAGCGGTGCCGGTCACGTTCATTGAATCTGTGCACCTGTCCACAGTAATTTTGGGCAGAAATCGCGAGTTCGACACCGAATTACTTAAGCGATGAAATTTGCTGTATCTGGCCGCGAAAAACGACGCGACCTTCTCCCTGTAAGGACGGCCGATATTCTGCTTCAGAATCGTTGAAATTGAGTGTTACCGTTAACCAGCGATCAGACGAAGTGAGAATTCTCACCGGTGATTTAGCCAGGCCCCAGCTTGCCAGAAGCACGGCCGTCGCCACGGAGCCAGTTCCACAGGCGAGCGTTTCCCCTTCAACACCACGTTCGAAGGTCCGGTATTTCCACGAAGCGACTTGGCTGGCCTGCACGAAATTCACGTTTGCGCCAGCCCTTCCGAATGCCTCGTGGTGCCGCAGCTCGGCCCCTCGCGCCATTAAATCGACCTGACTGACGTCATCGACAAGAACCACGACGTGCGGGACACCGGCGACCGCGTAGCCCATGCGTAGCTCTCCGGGCCTGAGACCAATTGCGGCGTCTGTCCGCACGTCGACAGCAGGAGCGAAGTCTATTTCGGGAATGCCGTTCCGAATGCGGCTGTGAATAAGGCCAGCGTCGGTCCACAGGGTGAGGCCAGCGCTATTCCCGATGGCCATCTCTACTGCCATCGCAGTTGAGCAAAGCGTCGCATTGCCGCACAAATCCGCGGCCGAGCCGTCGCTATTGTAGTAGTGAATTTGCGCGTTCGCCGAATGAACATTTGGTTCAAGTAACACCACGCCGTCGGCGCCTATCCCATTGTATCTATTGCAGATAGCACGAATTGCCTCAGGTGAAGTCACAAGCGCCCCATTTACCTGCCGCGAGTCGAACACCACGAAATCATTGCCCGAACCGGTCATTTTTGTAAACGGAGTTCCGGTCAGTTTATGGAAGAGTTCGCTGCCGGAGATTTCCCCTGTCGAAGGCACGCGCTTATACCCAATTACGGATAGACCAATACCGAAGCCGCCAGACCATCCAGACGGCCTCACGTACGATGTTTTTCGACATTTTCGACTCCCCTTCGGTGCGATCATGAAACACGATGGGGATTTCCTTGATGCGAAATTTCTTGCGCCAGGCGCGGAAGCTCATCTCTATTTGGAAAGCGTATCCGTTGGAGCGAACTTCATCGAGTGGAATCGCTTCGAGCACTTCGCGCCGAAAACACTTGAATCCACCAGTGCCATCCCACAATCGCAGCCCGGTCACACGTCTCGCATAAATATTGGCGGCATAAGAAAGTAGGAGGCGCGTGATCGGCCAGTTCACCACCGTGACCTTTCCATCGCTGTACCGCGATCCAAGCACCAGATCGGCGTCCTTGATGGCTGACAAAAATTCGGGAAGATGACTGGGGTCGTGTGAGAAGTCTGCGTCCATTTCGAACACGTACGAATAGGGGCGCGCGAGGGCCCACTGAAAACCCGCCAGATAGGCTTTGCCAAGTCCAGCTTTGTTGGCGCGATGCAGCGCGTGAATGCGAGGGTTTTCGGCCGCCATCGCGTCGACCAGGTCACCGGTGCCGTCGGGGGAATTATCGTCGACAACCAACACATCCAACCGCTCGTCCTGAGCGAGGATGAGCGGAACGATTTTCGGAATGTTTTCGCGCTCATTATAAGTAGGAACGATAACGAGCCCTCTTTCATGCACCGCGAGCGAGGCCCGCGGTGGTGTTGGCGTCATTGTCATGCAGCCGCTGTGGGAACGCGTTTACGATCAACGACGGCACCGACGCCAGTCGCGATAATTGCCAACGCCAGCGCGAGAAGCGTTACGAGCTTCCCTCTTTCGTACGGGGCGCTCGAAAACTGGAGTGATACGCTCTTGGCGTTGGCTGGCAGTGGAATGCCCATCAGCGTGTAATCGGCGCGCGAAATGACAACCGGTTTACCATCGACCGAGGCGACCCAACCGGGATAATAATTTTCCGACACAATTAATGCAGAACCGGCTGGCGTCGCACCGTCGATTTTGAGATCAATGGCACCGGGTTCGTACTTCGTGATGGTGATGGGAATGTTCAGCGCTTCGGGCAAAGTCGGCGCTGCCGGAGTGTCAGCAACTGACGAGGCCGAATCAAAGAGGGCGGCCCGTTTCACGTCGAATTGGGGATTCAACACCGTCGCCAGCGTTGCCACGTCGCCTGCCTTTACAACCATCGGAACCACCCACGCCGGCGGCTGCTCACCTGGCAGGCGATACAGGAATGTCATGGTTCCGGCGGCATCGCGAACGGGGCCTGCAACCAATTTTGAGCCCGCAAACGGAGCCTCGGCGGCGTTTGTGTAGAAGTATTTTGCGTTGAGCAGCGACCACACATTTGGATTCGCCATTGATTGAAAGCCCTGATCTTTTCCAACGAGTTGTTGGAAGCGACCAAGTTCGTTGCCGTGATATCCCAACACGCCACGAATGTCGTGGTGCATCAGCGCATCGCCAAGCAGGAACGGGTCATGCGGTGCCATGTTGTCGCTCAATGGCAAAGCAATTACTCGACCAGGCTCTGGTTGTTTGTGCAAGTAGTCGATGATGGCATCGGAAGCATACAGTTTTGCTGCGCGATCGGAGAACAACCAATAGTGTCGTTCAACGCTCCACAAATCGATCGCGACGATGGTCATCAACGCGTACGCAGCCATTGGCGCTTTGAGCATGCCGCGTGCAACGGCGACAATGACTGCGCAAACCGCGAGCACAAAGAATGCCGAGCGCCAGGCGCCGAGCGTGACATTGGATGCATTCGCATATATGGCGTCACCTCGCTGATCACCGAGAATCGACATTGCCATGCTGGTGAATGCGCCGCTCGTTGCCATCACACCAACAAGTGCCGCGAACACGCACCATCCAATGACGTATCGCAATCCCACTTTTCCAGCGAGCACGCGTTCCGTTCCAAACGCTGCCATAACCGCAGTTGCGAAACCGACAACGTACAAAATGGTGCTCGGCGCACGGAAGAACTTTGATCCCGGCACCAGCGCGTAAACGAGTTGATAGAACGGTGTGTTGCCGCCCCAGGCCCAGAATAGCGCGACAATGCAAGTGCCGAGCCAGAACCATGCGTGCTTGCGATTCCTGTTGGCAGCTCCACCGCCCCACGCGAGACCCGCTAACACCAGCGCAACAACGCCAAGGTATTCGCTGTGAAAGTGAATGCCATTTCGCCCCCAGTAGTTGTCCAGAATGCCGGAGAACTGCGGGAGGTATGTGTTGATTGTTTCTTCAAACGGAAACGAAAAACTGGTCGCGTAGTCGTACCCCTTGCCACCAGAACGCGGTGACCATGCGACGTACTCCATGACCGGAAAATATTGAACGGCTCCAATTGCTGCACCAATTACAACTGAAATCAACGCCATGCTCAATCGCGTGTATCGTTCACGCGGTTCGCGCACGACAGAAGCTGTGCTAGTCGTTGCCACCGAAGGAATTGCGTTGGGAGCAAACGCGAGAAACAGTGCATACGCGCCGGTGGTGAGCAGCATGTACTGCAAAAGTTGCGGATGCGGTGACAGCACGCCAAGTCCAACAACAATTGCCAGCAATCCCCATGCCGATTTGCGTCCATCACGCATTCCGCGCACAACCCACCAAAGTGCAGCGGGCAGCAACGCG
>JBDUAX010000044.1:0-15962 GCA_040004455.1 Gemmatimonadaceae bacterium | reverse complement strand
AGCATCATATGCTGCCGTTCTTCGGCAAGGCACACATTGCGTACATTCCCGATGGTCGCATTGTTGGGCTCTCCAAGTTGCCGCGCGTTGTTGAAGTGTTTGCGCGTCGCTTGCAAGTGCAGGAACGCCTCGGTGAGCAGATTGCAAACGCACTGGACGACGTGTTGAGGCCAAAGGGTGTGGGAGTGGTACTCGAAGCCATCCATCTGTGCATGATGATGCGCGGGGTCGAGAAGCAAGGCTCTCGCACTATCACCTCGTCACTGCGCGGAGCATTCCGCGACGATGCGAAAACCCGCAGCGAGTTCCTCCAGCTCGCCTACGCCAATTCCAGCAGCTACTAACGTGGCTCCTAACGTGCAGCGTACCGCCGTGGTCACCGGCGCCACGCGCGGCATTGGTCATGCAATTTCGGAACAGCTGGTTGCGAGCGGCACGCGCGTGTTCATGTTGGCACGTAGCCAATACGAGCTGACTGACGTCACGGGGCAGCTTGGTTCGCTCGCGGTACCACTGGTGTGCGACGTGAGCGACGCCGCCGCCGTCAACAGCGCCGTCGAGCGAATCGCGTCGGAAACGAACGGCGCGCCGGACATCGTCGTGAACAACGCCGGACTGTTTCCCCTGTCGTCGATGCACACCATGCCCGTAGTAACCTTCGAGCAAACACTCGAGGTGAACGTGGTTGCGCCATTCCGGTTCGTGCACGCGTTCCTGCCCACCATGCGCGAGCGTAAATCGGGGCACATCGTAACGATCGGCTCGGTGGCAGATCGTCAGATTTTCCCGGAGAACGGCGCCTACGCAGCCAGCAAACACGCACAGCGCGCGATGCACGAGGTTTTGCGGCAGGAATTGTCTGGAACCGGTGTTCGGGCGTCACTGGTGTCACCGGGCCCGACCGATACCAGCATTTGGGATGAGATTGATCCCGACAATCGCCAAGGTTTTCTTAACCGCGCGAGCATGTTGAGCGCGTCGGCCGTCGCGAACGCAGTGCTGTGGGTTGTAAGCGCACCGCGTGATGTGAACGTCGACGAGTTGCGCATTTCGCGAGCGTAGTGCACATACCACAAACGACATGCACCTCGAACTGGTTGAACTGCTGCGGTGCCCGACTGCCCATCGCGATTCCGTGCTGGTTGCCGCCACCGGTGTGGTGCACGGTCGCTTTATTATCCAGGGAACGCTGGGATGCCCCGAATGCGGTGCGGAGTTCAAGATCGTGAATGGTACCGCCAACTTCGCACCCGAGTCGCTCCCGCGAACGAACGCGAGTTCCGATGCACGCCATGACGCGTCCGCTGCCATGCGCCTGGCGGCACAACTTGGACTAAGCGAAGGTCGAAGCGCGTACGCGCTGGTTGGCTACTCGGTTCCGTTCGCGATTGCCCTTCGCGAAATCGTGCCGGCACGAATCCTGACGGTCAATCCTCCCAACGTCAGACATGCCGAGACAATCTTTCGTCAGTCATCGTCGCCGGCTGGCGTTGTTGTGTTCGATGAGCGCCTGCCGCTTGCCTCGTCAAAACTTGACGGCATCGCCTTCGCCGATTCGATGGACGACGCGCTGATGATTGAAGCCGTCGAATCGCTGCGCGTTGGCGGAAGACTGGTCGCTCCGATACACGAACCAGTCCCCGCTGGAATGCGAGAACTGGTTCGTGATGATGCAGTGTGGGTGGCCGAACGCCAGGTTACGGTGTCTCAACCGGTCGAACTGCGTCGGCGCTGATTTCAGGTCAGCTGTGTGCGTCTGGCTCCATCGGCTCCGAATACAACTTGTCTACCAAATCCTTGTAACTCTTTTCGATGACGCGTCGCTTGACGCTCATTTTCGGCGTAAGCTCGCCACGTTCGATTGAAAAATCGTGTTCCAGCAATCCGATTTTTTTCGGTGATTCGAAATGCGCGAGTCCCGCGAATTCCGCGTTCACCTCTTGCTCCATCTTCGCGTGAATAGTTGGCATGGCCAACAACTCGGCGCGATTACCCCACACAATTCCTTTGCTCCCCGCCCACTTTTCAAGCTGATCCCAATTGGGCACGATGAGGATGATCGGAAACTTGCGCTTGTCACCGAGCATGACTGCTTGTGACACATACTTGTTCATCTTCACTTTCACTTCGATTGGTTGCGGCGCAATGTTCTTGCCACCAGCCGTCACGATGATGTCTTTCTTGCGATCCGTGATGCGAAGATAGCCGTCAACCAGTTCGCCAATGTCGCCTGTCTTGAACCAACCATCTTTGTCGATGGCTTCGGCAGTGGCTTCCGGCTTGTTGAAGTAGCCAAGCATTACGTGCGGGCCACGCGTAAGAATTTCTCCGTCGCTTGCAATCATCACTTCAACGCCGGGCGCTGGACGGCCTACCGTGCCGATGCGAAATGCATTTTCGGTGTTCCCCGTAATAACCGGCGACGTTTCTGTCAGGCCGTAACCCTCGTGAATGCGAAGGCCCGCCGAGTAAAAGAATTTGTTGATCTCGGGTGACAGCGGTGCGCCACCGGAAATGAAGTAACGCATGCGACCGCCGGTGCGCTCTTTCAATTTCGAGAAGACCAATTTCTGCGCGAGACTGTATTGCATGGCGAGCAAACCGGCCGGCTCTTTTCCAGCGAGCTTCACATCCGCCCAACGTTCTCCGGTGCGCTTCGCCCAGAAAAAGATCTTCGTCTTGAGTCCGCCGCTCTGTACAGCATTTTCCAGCACGCGCGCATAAATCTTTTCGTACAGTCGTGGCACCGACATCATGATGGTCGGTTTGATTTCCGTCATGTTAAATGGCACAGTGTCGATGCTTTCCGCGTAGCTGATCGGAACACCGGCCGAAAACAACACGTAGTCGCCGGTGCGCTCGAAGATGTGGCTGAGCGGAAGAAAACTCAGCGCGGCATCATCGTTCCCAATTGGAATGATTGAGCGCGACGCTTCAACATTTGACCGCAGGTTGTCGTGCGTGAGCATCACACCTTTCGGATCACCCGTTGTTCCCGATGTGTAAATGAGCGTGAGTATCGCATCGGGTGAAACGGCCAGCGCTTCGCGCTTGAATTTTTCCGCCATTGCGGCGCTGTCGAGCTTCGCGCCCATCGCTTCAATTTCTGCCAGGGTGTAATCGCAACCATCAGCTTTCGTCGCGTCCATCCCGATAATCCAGGTGAGCGCAGGTGCCTTGTCGCGAATGGCTGCAATTTTGCGCGCTTGATCGGGTGTTGATGCGAACACAACGCGCGCGCCCGAATCGTTCAGCAAATACGGAATCTGTTCCGCGGGCAGCGTCGAATAAATCGGCACGTCGGTAAACCCCGAACAAATGCACGCGTAGTCAATAATCGCCCACTCTGGACGATTCTCCGACAACAAACCAATTCGCTCTTCTTTTGTAACACCGAGTGACGTGAGGCCAAGTGCCACGCGACGAACGCGCTCGAGTACCACGCGATGCGAAAGCGGTTCCCAGACTCCTTTGACTTTGTGCGAGAGTGCGTTCGGCCGATCAAATTTTTCGCACGCGGCAAAAAAAAGTTCGTTGATCGTGCCGGGCTTCGGTCGCGGCCCGCCGCTCGCATAGCGCGTAGGGGAAGGAATTCCCGCCAGGGTGTCGGCGAGAGCAGGGACAGTAACACCCGCACTTTGGGACATCAGAGACTCGGTAGGAGGGGCCGGCTACGTCTTCGGCTTTTGCTGTATCGGAACAACGATGCGAATGGGTGCGCCCTTCACCGCTTGGCCCTTATACGAGACGTTCACAATCACCACGGCCGAATCCAGGGCATCCGTCGTGGGAAATTGTGTGGCACGCACCCGGACATATCGTGACACCAATCCGCTCGGGTCGGTAGTATCGATGTTTGAGGTTCGAGCCTGATCATCCACCAGGAACACACTCTTGGTGGAATCATTGGTTGGGTTGGCTGGTTGAATGAGCTGATATTTCACCAGAAAATTCGAAACAGCCGAAACCGTATCCCCCGAAATGTGCCGTACAAACACGCCCAGTGGGGCCGAGGTATTTCCGGCCACCCCCGAGCCGGTATCGGGGGGCGCGACCAGCAGCGTTGCAACCGTCGCCGCCCCCCCACGGTCGGCCGAATCGGGGCGCTGCGCGACAGAAATGGTGCGTATGATTTGCAGAGAGTTTCCAACGCGCGCCGCAATGCGTGCGGTCGGGTGTGAGATGGCGAGTGCCTTGAGTGCCACCACATAGCCGGTAATCGAATCAACAAAGATCGCGGTGTCGCGTGATGCATCCGCGTACGTATAGCGCACCGCGGCATCAGGGATGATGTCGCCTTTTAAGTTGCGCACGATTGCGTGAATCGGCACCGCGACACCATCAACGTTTCGCAGCGAATCGCCGACTACGGGCGCGTAGGCGGTCAGCGGTTGAAGTTCGATGGCCGCCGGCGCGTTTGGTCCCGACCCCACTTCGCCACAGGCCGCTAGAGCCGCAGCAACAGCCATTGATGCAACCAGAAGCCCGCGCGATTTCGATTGTTTCAAGCGTTTGCGTAATGTCATACGAAAGTGCTACACCCGATCATCCGAGCCGCTCCGCCAATCTCGTAGCGATATTCACATACGCCTGACTGGCCGGATCCGCAGGGTTTCGCAGTACAACCGGCTGGCCAGCTGCAAATGCGTCGGCCGTTGCCGGGGTTCGCGGAATCTGAATATCGAACACCAAATGCTTCGGCAAGTGCTCCGTGACGTAGTGCAATACGCGCTCACTCGCCGGATTTCCCGCCTCAAACATGGTAAGCAGAATTCCTTCCAGCGTGAGCTCGTTGTTTTCCGAAATCACGTCTTGAATGGCGCGCAGAATTTGTGGAGTTGTTTGCAGGGCCAGGGGCTCGCTTTGCAGCGGCACAACGACGTGCTGGCTGGCGGCCAACACTCGTCGCGTGATTGATCCCAAACCTGGTGGCGTGTCGATTATGACGACGTGACAACGTTCGCGCGCCGTCTGCACCAGTTCAGCAAGCACATTGCTATCTCCCACTCGGCGCTGAAATGCGGAATGATCGGCCTCTTCACTCACCGAACCTGCGAGAATCACACGCAGCCAGGGCAAGCCCGTTGGCAAAATCACTTCGCGCAACGATCGTTCGCCGCGCAAGTAGTCATCAAAGCCGTACGTGGGATGGCCCCGACGCAAGCCAACACCGTAGCGCACCGACCCCTGCGGGTCAGTATCAATCAACAATGTTTTCAGTCCACGTCGCGCAAAGGCAGCGGCCAGGTTTACTGCAGTCGTTGTTTTACCTACGCCGCCTTTTTGACTGACGATCGACAACACGCGGCCCATGCTATTCGCCTGGTTGCTTCAATGTTGCTTCGTCGACGAGTTCAACAATCGCTTCGGTTGACTTTTCTGCGGCACCTGCATCGTTGGTTGAAGCACTTGTTCGAGATCCAAGATTTTTCAAATCGGTCAATGTTTGCTGAGCATGCGCGCGAAATTTTGTCGAGGACGCGTCATTCGCGGTGGTGTTGCGCAAAAATCCTTCCAGGTGCATTGCGGCGTGCGCTGTGTCGTTGCGCTTGAGCAGCAGAAATGCGAGGCCGTAATGCGCGCCGGCTAATTCGGGATCAACCTGCAACGCGCGTCGATACGAACGAATTGCCTCTTCGGGTTGACCAGTTTTGGAAAATGCAATGGCCATGTTCTGCAACACGCGCAAATCGTCCGGATGCGCTCGCAACGCAAGTCGATAGGATGTAAGCGCGTCTGCGTAATTGCCCCTCGACTCAAGGTCGAGGGCTTCTTTCAGAAAGTCGACGGTTCGCGACTTCTTCTCGCGATCGGACGCGCCGCCGGTAAAGCGGCTCCACCATGACATCTGCGCGCAATATCTCCGCTTGAACGTGGCTCGTACGTGACCGGAATTCCACATGTACCTTGGCTTACGCGCTCAACAGAGTGCGCTTTCCAGAGAGCGCAAAGTTATCGGCGCGCGAGCCCCCCTACAAGCGCGTCGCTCTCCCTTCGACCGCTGGCCTTGCGCGTTGCCAGAGGCTACACTCTCAACATCACTTGCCGCGGGTCATAGCATGCCGAACCGAACGTATGCGTACGACGCATCGAAGGGCGTTCTTCTGGTTGACTGGCCACTCTTCGGCGAACTCTCGCGCGCATTGGCCTTGAAAGTCGCGCGCGACTACGAGCCGGATTTGGTGATTGGCATTGCAACCGCTGGCGTTGTTCCCGGCGCAGCAATTGCCGCCATTCTCGGACGCCCATTTCACTCCATACTCGTCTCTCGTCGTTACAGCGCCGATCACTTGCGCGAGACGCCCGCGGTGTTTGGTGCAGCGCCCGCCGAAGTGCGCGGAAAACAAGTGCTTGTCGTTGATGAAACGTGCGATTCGGGAGACACAATTCGGCTCGCGGTAGCAGCTTTGGCCAACGCGGGCGCAAAAGAAGTTCGCACAGCAGTGAGTTTTAGAACGGGATTTTTTACTCCCGATTACCACGCGTTAGTTACTGAAAGCGCGATCGTGCTGCCGTGGGACCGTGAAGTCCTGTCAAACGGCGAGCTGGTTCCGAATCCGAAATACGATGGGCTGTTGCCGGGCTAGCCGGCAACTTTTCAATTCGCGCTTGCGGCCGCTCGATCGTAAGGAATTCCGCGTCCCATCGCTTCATGCACGTACTGCAACACGTCCAGCGACGCGAGCAGAAAGCGACAACGCGACTGACCAGCCGAAACGCATTCCACCTCAAGCACCGCCAACGGTGCTTCGGCCAATCGGCCAAAAAATCCGGCAAACATTCCCGTTGACACGTGGCAGCCTGGCAATTCGCGGCCCCCTTCAGCTTCGCATTCGCACCATTCGTGCGCATCTATTGCCAGCACGGACTCGCTCACCTGCGTGAGCTCCATTTCTCCCCAGCCAGTTGACTGGAAAAACGCCGATACCAACGACCCAAATTGATCTTCTCCCAACTGCTCAGGAGCGCGTTCTCCGTGTTCCTCAAGCCAAAGCGCGAATGAATCAAATAGCGAACCGCCCGCGAGGTACCCGGCGTCTCGCAGCGTTTCAATTGCTTCGCTGCTCGGGGCCACACGAGACGCGCCAAGGAGTGCCGAGAAGAATTCGGCGGGCACGGCGACCGTGCGCGTTGCCAGGAAAGGAAGGGTTGCGCTCATATGTGTGTACGACGCTCGCTCAGTGCGAGCGTCACGTCAAGCGCATTGAGTTGTGCCGGCGCTGTGACGGTTGATACCAGTTTTGATACGGAGAATGGCTGAGCCAACCGGGCAAGCCTGTTACATCCCGCCTCTGGTACGCAGTTCTGCTTCATCGATTATCTCCACGCCCAATTTTTCGGCAGCTTCTCGTTTGCTGCCGGCATCCTCGCCAGCGACCACGAACGAGGTCTTCTTCGAAACTGAACTCGCCACGCGACCACCGGCACGCTCAATAAGCTGCGTCGCTTCACCGCGGGACAAGCTCGGCAAACTGCCTGTCAGAACAATGACCATGCCCGTAAACGGCCCGTCGGCCACAACGGCGTCTGGCTCCGTAACGTTTACCCCCTGCGCTTTGAGCTTCTTGATTAACGCCCTTGAGGAGTTGTCCTCAAAATATTCGACAACCGATTCTCCGATGGTATCTCCCAGACCGCGCACGCTCGATATTTCGTCGAGTGACGCGGTAGCCAGTGAATCGATGTCGCCGAATCTTCGCGCGAGCAATTGAGCCGCTTGCGAACCAACATGGCGAATGCCCAACGCAAATAACAATCGTGCAAGCGGGCGCTTCCGCGCTTCATCAAGGGCCTTCACCAAATTTTCAGCGCTTTTTTTCGCGAAGCGCTCGAGCGTGACCAGTTGATCAACTTTGACTGCGAACAAGTCTCCGAAATCGTGCACCAGTCCTGCGTCGAGTAGCTGCTCGATGCGCGCGTACGACAGTCCGTCAATGTCGAGCGCATCCTTCGCTGCAAAATGCACCAACCCTTCCAACTGGCGGCCCGGACACAATACGTTCGGACAGTAAATGGCAACGTCATCGCCATACTGCTGCGTGGGTGTATTGCAGCTCGGACAATGATCTGGCATTTCCCAGCTTTTTTCCTTGCCGCTGCGTCTTTCCGGTAACGGGCCAAGTACCTTCGGAATGACATCTCCCGCACGAACGATTTGCACATAATCGCCTTCACGCAAATCTTTTTTCGCAACCTGTTGAGCGTTGTGCAAGGTCGCGTTGCCGACGGTGGTGCCGCCGACTTCGACTGGTTCGAGCACGGCGTACGGCGTCAACACTCCAGTGCGGCCAACATTCACCTTGATTTGCAATAACCGTGTCGTTGCAATATCGGGTGCAAACTTGCGCGCAATTGCCCAGCGCGGAGTGCGATCATTTCGAATGCCAACTTCCTGTTGCACCGAAACTTCGTTCACCTTCACGACCCCGCCATCGATTGCGAAATTGAGTTGTCCGCGCGTTTCATGCTCAACTTTGTGCGCCCAAGCCGTAACTTCGGCCATCGTTTTGCAACGCGCCTTGTGCGGCGCAACCGGAATGCCCCATTCCGCCAACTGATTCAATAAATCCCACTGAGTTGAAACGGGGGAATCGCCATTTGGTAACACCGCGGCGTATCCAAAGAAACGAAGGGGGCGGGACGCCGAAATATTCGGATCGAGTTGGCGCAGTGAACCGGCAGACGCATTTCGCGGATTCGCCAGCACATCGTCTCCCGCTGCAACACGCGCTTCGTTCATTTTCTCGAATCCATCGAAGGGCAAATACACTTCGCCGCGAATCTCCATTTTCCTTGGATGATTCTTTCCGAACAGCTTGAGCGGAATTCCCTTGATGGTGCGAACGTTGGCGGTGACATTCTCGCCGATCGTTCCATCACCGCGCGTCGTACCAGTCGTCAGCACGCCATCTTCGTAAGTCAGTGCGACGGCCGAACCATCAATTTTCAATTCCGCTGTGTAGCCACTCTTCCTCAGCGCAGGACCAACAATTCGTTCTACCGACTGCTCAAACGCCAACAACTCATCGTCGTTCATCGCGTTGTCCAGCGACAACATGCGTACAATGTGTTGATGTGGCTCGAATGCCGACTGTATGGGAATACCAACGCGCTGCGTCGGTGAATCCGCAGTCAGTAAACCCGGAAACTCGAGCTCCAGCCCCTGGAGTTCGCGAAATAGCTTGTCGTATTCCGCATCCGACAGCGATGGTTTGTCCAGCACGTAGTATTCGTGCAGCGCGCGCGACAGCGTTTCTCGAAGCTCAGCGGCACGCGCTGTGCTCTTCGCTTTGCGATTTTTTTCTGGCTCAGTCATTCGGTCTGTTCGTGACTTCGCGCACGCGAAGTAGTGACCGCGATAGCCCCGTTTTCAGGAACCCGCGATAAGTTGTCCGGTACCAGCTGGTGATGGCTTGGAAGTTATCGATTCGCCGTTCCATGCACACTGATAGAGCGCGCCAGGCGCGCGGGAGAGGCAACATGTTGGATTCATTCGGCCGCAAGCGCTCAAGTTCAGCCGATGGCGCGCGCATGCTTGGTATTGGTCTGCTTCTTGGCGCAGTGGTTGGGGCTACCGCGGCCCTTCTTTATGCCCCCGCCACCGGTACCGAAACGCGCCGCATGCTGCGCAGCAATGCACGTCGCCTCGCCAAACAGGGGGGTGGCATCATTGAAGACACGTGGAGCGACGCCGAGCGTGCTGCCCGGTCGGGGCTGAAACGCGCTCGCAAACAGGCCGCCATGGCCCGCTCGGCCGCCCGCAATGTGGCTCGCGATGCGGCAGATGCCGGCCGTCGCCGTTTCGGACTCGACTAACGGCCTTGTAGCATCCTTCGAGCGCTGGGCTATTTCAGCGCTCGAAGCTCGTCGGCCGCTTGTTTCCTGTACATGTCGTCATTGGCATCGACTAATGGGCACTTGAGGGCGGCCTCGTAGGCGCTGCGCGCTTCGGCATTGCGATCGGTATCGCGATAAACACGCGCTAAATCGAGGCGATGCACGGTTCGCGTTGGATCAATCGCCACCGATTCCGTCAAGTATTTTTCGGCTGATGCCCAACTCGCCGTACTAAAAATAGCGCCACCTAACAGCGTCTTTGCCAGGAATCTGGTGACGCTGTTCAATCGCATGATCTCAGCGTTCCACGCTCCCATCACATGCATCGCCCCGGGATGTTTTGGGTCGGCTGCCAAGGCCTTGAGCGCACGCATGCGAACTTCTGTTCCATACTTGATGCGATCACGGGGCCCGACCGACAGAGCGGTTCTGCCAAGTGCACGCGCCATTGTGAAATTTCCGTCGGCGCCATTGGAGTCGACTTCGAGTGCGCGTCGTGCGAGTGCCGAACCGCTGTTGTACAGTGAGTCGCGCCGCTTTTGATTCGCTTCCCCTTCTCCCAAATCGATTGAAGCACCTGCTGCCTTCCACAGCGCAGCATAGTTTTGCGGTTCTGTTTTGAGCGCAGCATCAAAATGCGTCAGCGCCTGCAGCGGCTGGCGTGCAATTGTCGCCTTGTCCCCCAGTGCAATTTCGTCACCGGCGGTTTGAGCGACGGCCGATTCCGTCGCGATGAAATTCGAAGTTGCAACACAAATACAAAGCGTTGCTACGTGCGCAAGTTGGCGCAGTGCTGTATGCTCCCGCAGACGCAATCGGTATCGCATGAAGTACACTCCAGATGGTTTTCGTATGCTGGCACGGACATTAATCGAACGGAAGCGCGACGGTGGCCGCATCGCCGCCGCCGAATGGCGTCAATTGATGTCAAGATACGCCGACGGTGACGTACCGGATTATCAAATGTCAGCGCTGGCAATGGCGATTTACTTTAACGGACTTGATCGCCAGGAACTGGGCGCGCTTACTGATGCGATGTTGCACAGCGGCTCCACGCTCGACTTTTCGCACATGCGAATGTCACGTGTCGACAAGCACTCCACGGGTGGAATCGGGGACAAGGTTTCACTTGTACTTGCTCCCTTAATAGCGTCGTGCGGCGTAGCAGTTCCAATGATGTCGGGACGCGGACTAGGGCACACTGGCGGAACTCTCGACAAACTCGAGTCAATACCCGGTTTCCGCACCAACCTCTCGTTGGCCGAAGCGCTAAAGCTCGTTGAAAAACTCGGCTGCGCGCTCATTGGTCAAACTCCTGAAATCGCGCCGGCAGATAAACGTTTGTACGCTCTGCGTGATGCAACTGCGACCGTGGAGAGTATTCCGCTGATTGCTGCGAGCATCATGTCGAAAAAACTGGCCGAGGGTTTGACCGGCCTCGTGCTCGATGTAAAGCGCGGTTCCGGTGCGTTTCTTCCCGAACTCGATCGCGGTCTCGCACTTGCGCGTACAATGATCGATTTGGGTGTCGATTACGGATGCCCCGTAGTTGCGCTTATCACGGCGATGGACCGCCCATTGGGTCGTGCATGCGGCAATGCGCTGGAAGTTGAAGAATCAATCATGGCACTGAAAGGTGAAGGCCCTCCCGACCTAATGGCCCTCACCTACGCACTTGGCGCGGAGATGTTGTTGATGGGTGGTGTTGCGCGCGATCGCGATGATGCTCGTCGTAAAATGGAAGTTTCAATTTCCAGCGGTCGTGCTGCGGAGAAATTTCAGGAGATCATTGAAGCGCAGGGGGGTAATCCGGCGGTTGTTGATGATCCGGGGTTGTTACCGCAGGCCAACGAAATCGAAATTTTCATGGCGAACCGAAGCGGTGTAGTTGCAATGGTCGAACCACGTCGAATTGGTGTTGGCATTATCGAGCTCGGCGGCGGCCGTGCGAAAGTTGAAGACAGTATCGACCCATCTGTCGGTTTTGTGATCACGGTGCGACCTGGTGATGTTGTGCGCGAAGGGGAGGCGCTCGCGACAATTTTCGCGAGGGACAAAAAGGGGCTGGAGTTGGGTGGACGCGCACTCCGTGAGTCCATAAAAATCGCCGATGAGGCCGACCCGCCACTGCCCCTCATTTCGCATCGCGTAACCGAGAGTGGGGTGGAGCAGTACCAACTCTAATATCAGCATTGCGTCGCCACAGAGTCATGGCGGGGTACTCCCAAGGTCGCTGGCACCCGCTTAGTTTTGGCACAATCTGGCGCTTGATTGCGCCGCACCGATAAACGCACCTCATACGAAAAGTCGATGCGCACTCCAGCCATGAATCGCTTTTTGAGCGTCGTAATGCTCCTCGCGGTCGTACCGCTTTTGGGGCTGTACGGTTTGCTCATCAAAATGGCTATTCCCTCACCCGATGGCGGAATGGAACCGACTATGGCGATGGTCTGCTACATCTCGTTCACTATCATTTTCACGGCGCTCAGTATCGTTGTGGTGAACTTCTCAATTCAACTTGGCCGCGAAGCCAAGGGAGTTACCACGACGCCGTAGTTCTGAACTGTTGATGTGAAAACGGCGCGGTGCCTTTTTGGGCGCCGCGCCGTTTTTGTTTTGCAAACCGAGCTGCTACACGTCGAGGTTGCTGACGAACTTGGCGTTCGCTTCGATGAACAAGCGGCGTGGTTCGACGTCGTCGCCCATCAACGTCTGGAACGTTTGATCGGCCAGAAGCGCATCTTCAAGTGTCACGCGCAGCATCGTACGTGTATTCGGATCCATCGTGGTCTTCCACAACTGATCCGCGTTCATTTCTCCCAGACCCTTATAGCGTTGGATATGCACCGAGCTGCTGCGGGCGTCGCCGTTTCCCAATCGTGTAGCATGTACGTCGCGTTCTTTCTCGGTATAGGCGTAATATTCTTCCTTGCCTTTCGCGACGCGATATAACGGCGGTTGTGCGATGTACATGTAGCCGGCGTCGATGAGTTCCGGCATTTGGCGATAGAAGAACGTGAGCAGCAACGTACGAATGTGTGCACCGTCGACGTCGGCATCGGTCATGATGATGATCTTGTGATAGCGCGCTTTCTCAAGGTCGAATTCTTCTCTGATGCCAGTGCCGATGGCTGTGATAATTGTGCGAATTTCTTCGTTGGAAAGCACCTTGTCGATGCGCGCCTTTTCAACGTTGATGATTTTTCCGCGCAACGGCAGAATGGCCTGCTTGAAGCGATCGCGCCCTTGCTTGGCCGATCCGCCGGCGGAGTCACCTTCTACGAGATACACCTCGCATTGCGCCGGATCGGACAGCGAGCAATCGGCGAGTTTGCCGGGAAGGTTACCGACGTCGAGTGCCGATTTCTTGCGCGTGAGATCGCGCGCTTTGCGAGCGGCTTCACGGGCGCGCGCGGCCGACATCGCTTTGTCGATAACGATGTTGGCGACTTTCGGATTTTCATCGAGATACGACGTGAGCAACTCATTGACGACGCTACGAACCGCACCTTCGACTTCTGAATTGCCAAGTTTTGTTTTCGTCTGGCCTTCAAATTGTGGTTCACGAACTTTGACGGAAAGAACCGCTGTCAATCCTTCGCGAACGTCATCACCGGACAGACGAATATCCTTTTCTTTCTTGGCAAGTGACGACTTGTCCTGAATGTATTTGTTGATGACTGACGTGAGCGCACTCTTGAGACCGGTAAGGTGCGTACCGCCTTCGTGCGTGTTGATGTTGTTGACGAAGGAGAAGACGTTCTCGGAGTAGCTGTCGTTGTATTGCATCGCCAGTTCAATGGCGATGTCGTCGCGTTCGGTATCAATCGAAATAACCGACGGATGCAACGGCTTCTTATTTGCATTCAGAAATTCGACGAATTCGCGCAACCCGCCCTTCGCCAGAAATTCCTGCTGTCGTTCCTGCTCAAGGCGCTCGTCCTTGAGCGTAATCTTGATGCCTTTGTTGAGGTACGACAATTCGCGCAAGCGCAGGGCGAGCGTGTCCCAGTCATAGCGCTGTGTTTCGGTGAAAATTTGCGCGTCGGGTTTGAACCAGACCTTCGTGCCGGTTTCTTTCGGTGGAACGTTGCCGAGTTTGCGCAGCTTTGAATTGGTGATGCCGCGATTGAAGTCCATATAATGCAAACCGCCGTCCTGCTTTACCCATACTTTGAGCTGTTCGGATAGTGCATTCACGACAGACACACCAACGCCGTGCAAACCACCCGACACCTTGTATGAGTTCTTGTCGAACTTTCCGCCGGCATGCAACAGCGTCATGGCCATTTCCACGCCGTGCATGTTTTCCGATTTGTTGATACCGACAGGAATGCCGCGACCATCATCTTCGACGGTAATCGAGTCATCCATGTGAATAGTGACTTCAACCCATGTCGCATGGCCCGCCAATGCCTCGTCAATCGAGTTATCGACTACTTCGTATACGAGATGGTGTAAACCGCGTGCCGAAGTTGACCCGATGTACATGCCGGGACGAAGACGAACTGCTTCGAGTCCTTTAAGCGCAGTAATACTGTCGGCGTCGTAACCGTTATTCGGCTGTTCGCTGCTATTGGCCATGTGCTGGGATGGGGAGGCATTGCTTCACCAGAACCGCGTTATCTATCCACAAAATACAGCCCGAACAAGCGCCGAAGTATGGTTTCCGGTGGGACCCTCAAATATACGTGAAAGCGCCCCACAATGCAACTCCCGAGCCAATTCATAACGTGTTGTCACATAACAGCTTACAGAATGCTGCCAGCCGGCGTTACGCCGGCGCAAAACCCACGTCCTTCAACGCCGCAATGTCCATCGTAAACCCGACACCGGCGGCCGCTCCGGATTGGCGTTAATCCGCCGCATGAGCTCGGGCTCCAGCAGCGACAATTCCGTCATCCAGGCATGCGTTTTCACCGCTACCACCAACGTGCCGTCGGTCTGCAGCATGATGGGGTCCGCAATGGCCGCAATTTGCGGCCCCACCAGACCGGCCCACTCCTGGATGACACCGGCCTGCGCCACGCGCTCGGTGAGCCCCGCATTCTTGAGCACCGACGACAAAACGTCGCCGAGTTTTTCAAAGCGTCGTCCTCGATTGTCGCTCATTCGCGCCTATCGCAGGTTGCCGTCAACCATCTGACGACGCTCAAGTCTGGTAAAACCTTCAGGAATATCTTCCTCTCGCGGAACCGCGAGCAACACCTGACCGACCCCCGCCTCCTGCAACAGCCTGAGAATTCGCGACGATCGCTGAGCATCGAGTTCAGCGAACGGATCATCAAGCAGCAATAACGGCGTTGTTCCAATCGCATCGCGCAGCGTCGCGCACTCGAGCATACGAAGCGCGATCGCCGCCGTTCGCTGTTGTCCCGCCGAGCCAAAGGTGCGCAATTCGCGCGCTCCCAACATCAGCTGAAGTTCGTCGCGATGTGCGCCAACGAGCGTGATTCCGCGACGCAATTCATTCGGGCGCTGCTCGGCCATTGCGTGCGAGTACGCGTGAGCAAGTGCGGATTCGCGCTCGGCCCCGCTGCTCAACCCGTCGTATTCCGTCGGAGTGAGCGTGCTCGCGGCGTATCGCATCGATACCGTCAATCGCTCGCCAATGGCCGCGCAAATCGAAGAGAACGATTCGGCGTGCGCCTTGCACCATGATTGTCGCTGTGCAGCCAACACAGCGCCGTTCCGGGCCAGCGCGGGCTCCCATACTGACACGCGCGCATCATGCGCATCACCCGCACGCGCACCAGCGCGTTGCGCAGAACGCAATGCCGCGTTTCGCTGACGCAGTGCACCGCGATATTGCTGCAACGCTGTGAGGTAGCTCGAGGACGACATCGCCAGCATTACATCGAGATAATGCCGTCGCTCCGCCGGACCACCGGCAACCAACGCAACATCGACTGGTGAAAAACAAACCGATGGCAGCGTCCCCAATGCATCTGAAAGTCGCGTTTGCTCAACACCATCTACGGTGGTCTTCTTGTGCTTCGTAGTACGCTCGTAGCCGACGGTCATCGTCGTTGCGCGCGCCGGGGCAACGAGAGTTGCGCGCACATGAAACGCCGGTGCGCCAAACTGAATGACCTCCGCGTCGCGTGAGCCTCGCACCGATCGAA
>JBDUAX010000370.1:0-4708 GCA_040004455.1 Gemmatimonadaceae bacterium | reverse complement strand
CAACGCCTCGGCAACAGCGCGTTTCGTTTCGCGTTCAATTGTTCTGAGCACCTCAATAGACGCGGCGCGCAACAACATCAGTTCGCGCACATCGGGCTTCGCGCGAAACACCAATGTGCGCAACGAGCGCATGATCAGCTCAGGATTGCGCGTCCGATAGAACGCGATCGCCGACAGCGCGTTATTGGCGTCACTGAATGTCTGTTCCAACTCCGCAACCGTTGGCTGCGATGTAGAATGACGTGGTGCCCGCTGCTTGATCGACGCGTCGCCGGCAGCGATGTGCAATTCGTACATCGCCAACAAGCACGCTTGCGCGAGATTGAGGGACTTGTGGTCGGTTGTGGGAATTGACGCGACGGAATGCGCGCGATCGAGCGCTTCGTTGGGCAAGCCGTGATCTTCGCGCCCGAACATTATGGCAACACGACCATCGACTGCGCATGCAAGGAGTTCGGCGGCAGCCGTTCGCGGCGTGTGGCGATCAACTTTCGCGGCACGTCGGCGCGCCGAGAAGGCAACGACGCGCACACAATCGGCCAAGGCACTTTCGAGATCGTCGAAATGCTGAATCTTTTCGGCGAGGTCCCGCGTGTCGTGAGCGATTTGTTCGATGCGCGTGACGTCGTACTTGCATGGGCGCACGAGGCGTAAATCAGACACACCCATATTCTTCATGGCGCGCACAACGGCGCCGATGTTAATCGGGTCCTGCGGTTCGTATAACACGACCGTGACGGCGGACAGCAGTGATTCAGACATGCCTAATGATAAGTCGCTGTGTTCAGACGAGGGTTAGCACGATTGGCGGGACTCTGAACGTGAGTGCGTTGGTCGAATCGGTTCGATCGCCGCGGAGATATCCATATCCGCCCCCACCGGAAAGCACCAACTGACCACGACGACGCACTCGATCGGACGAACGCTCGTTGACGATGACCTCGAGTGCAATAGTGCCGTCTGTGTCGAGCTGAAGGTCGCCGAGGGGAATGAGGCAGCGCATGACCCAGGCGCCTTCGGCGAGCGCCCAGTGCGTTTCAATCACTGAGGAACTTGCAGTGACCGGTGTAACTCGTGCGTTGGGGAGCGAACTTCGATCGGGAATCACAATCCAGGCGGCCGACCACGGATCTCCGACCTTTCTTCCAACGTGGATTTGCACTCCATCGGCGTTCACATCACGTCGCTCGTTGTCGAGTGCGTTGTCTTCGTGAAAGTTCGGGATGATGATGGGGCCGGTGCGCGCCAGCACATCAATAACAAGAGAATGAACGGTGACGCCAACCTGAATGGTGGCGACCGGTTCATCGGCTTCAGCCCACGTTTGTTCGGTTCCGACGTAATTCGCTTCTCCGAGTTTGAAGCGCGCCGCGTTTTTGATTGGATGGCCCGCGAGTTTGCGGAGTTGCTCATCGGTTTGTGAAAGGCGCGTGAGTTCGATGACGTTGGATTTTTGATTTAATGAATTGCCAGGCGTTCCTGCGCTGTCGGAATTTCCGTGCTCGATTTTCGGTAACGCGAGTGAGTCACCTTGCACTCCACCAAGTTCGATACTGCTGGTGGCTTCGGCAGCGGTCAGCGCAATGTGCCAACCGCATTCGTTGCGCGAGTGCCGAGCAGTGGTGCCTTCTTTCGTTTTGATCTCAGCGAACCAATGCGCTCCAACACCACCGCTCACGTTAAACGACGAAATATTCCATGACCAGATTCCCGTAATTGATCCACTACGGCCCTGCGTGCGCAGCCACTGCAACGGACCAATACCCTGCCCCGGTGGCAGTGGAGCTTGTGCGCGCCAAATCTGAATCGGCGTTGTAGCGTCGTATGCTACGACCTCCATGGGCCCCCTCGGTTCGGGATTCAGCACGTAGGGGCGGATGACTTCTAATAGAACCTGTGTTTCCGTTAAGAAATCGAATCCGTCTTCAAGGCCACCGGCACCTTTTGGGTCGGCGGCCGACCATGTGTCCATCAAATCGGATGACGATTTTCGAATGAGCGGCAAATCGATTTGGCAATCGTGATCGGCCTCCCATTCAAGCAGGTCAATGAGATAACCGTCGGCAACAACGATGGTGCGCTGAACATTCACACCCTTTGCCAAACCAATTACGCGTTTGCAAATCCAACCCGCGCCACCGCGATCTTCGTAGGCCACCAGTTCGGCGGGCACGGCTAGTTGCGATGCACCGTTTACGAGCGGCGCAAAGTGTGCGAGCGTGCTGCGATACCAGTGCAATTGCTTTTCCACATAGCTGCCTGTGCCTGAGTCCTCTAACCAACGCGTGTCGTCGAGTTGCAAAGTGAGCGCAAGCCGATCGGGATGTCCGTGTCCGCCACCGGTGTGACCACCTTCGAGTGCGACGTACATACGACCGCCGTCGCGACGAATCACGGCGAGACCCTGTTGAGGCAGGCAAATGCTTGTCGGCGTCCAGTCGGCAGCAGCCGGCAAATCCGCATTCGCCATCAGCAACGTACGCCACGACAAACTCGCGCGCGACAACGCGCCCGCGGGTTCATTGCGCTCACCGTCGGCAGTTGAACTGCGATGACGTTGCTGATCGTGAATTAGCGTGTCGTCGTACAAGCGATGCAGAATTCCTGCAAGGCGCTGATCAGGCTTGTCCTGCAATTCTACAGTTGAATGCGCGATTCCCAATTCACACCACTCGGCAAATCGCCACTGCCTGATGGAAACTCCATACTGTGAATCGCGACGCGACGGCAACGTGTCGTCGGGGAGCACACCAAGAAATGGCGTGATAAATCCGGCCCGAAAACGACGTTCGTTTTCACCATTCAACGGTTGATTGAGCACGCGCAACAATTGCGCGCCGTACCACAAACCGCGATGCGCGAAAAGGTGATAATTTTCACCCTCGTACCACGTTCCATCGCCCAAAAGCCCGTTAGCAAAGTGATCCAACAAACCACTGCGGGCTTTCAAGCGCTTCTGCACTACTTCGTGTTCGCCGAGTATGACTGACGCTGAGAGAATGGCGACTTCGTTCCACACTTGCCGGTTCGATCGCCCCTCGTGAAATCTTGCAATTAAGTCCCGGCTCGGCCGCACAATCAGTTCACGCACTTCGCGCAAGATGTCGCGCGCGTTCGAATCAATCGTACCTGTCTCAAGCAACGATATCGCATGGCAAAGGTTGATCAGCCAAATCGATTCGAGATACGTGCTGAAAAAGGGGCGCGTCGGCCCGAGGGCGTTGTCGATGTTGGGCCAGGAGCGATATCGAATGGCCAGTTCCTTCAGAATGCGCAACGAAAGAGCGAGACAATCATTGTCGTCCGTCAACAAATACAATACGGCCGCCTGCGCTGCACGTTCTGCCACCCACAACTGCGCGCCCATCGCCCACCAGTCGTGATGCTCCACTCCCATGAACATTCGCTGGCAATTCGGGCAATGATGTTCATTGGGACGCCACGGATCGAAACTGAGTAACGTTGCATCAAACGGGCAGCGTCCACCGATGCGCGTCAGACGCGCCTTTTGTGCAGGAATGGGGATCGCACCGTTGTTAAACATTGGCAGCAACTCAGAACGCAAAGCAGTTACAAGCGTAGCGAACGATGTTGAGGCTAACGTTCGGCGTTTCGCGACGTCGAACACCATTAACGATGAACCACTCATTGCTTCACATCCGGCTTCAGCGCATCCCGGCGCGTCCATTGCGCAATTGAAGTAAGCTCCCCACGCAAATCGAGCGTAACGTGCTCAAGTTTTCTTGACAACCCCTGCACACCGCGCGCGTGATAGATCCAGACTACGGGGCTGCTCTGCACCAGGAGAGAGTCGACGTGACGCCAAGCGGCAATCGCCGGAGCACCGGGTTGAGCAACTCGTGCTTTGTTCAGCGCGCTATCAAGGGTTGCGTTGTGAAATGCAGTGTAGTCCAATGCACCGCCCCGTTGCTGCGAATTGAACATTGCAACGATGTGGCCGAGCGCGAGATCGCCGGGAATTCCGCCGTAGGCCGCGTCGAATTCCTTTTTCTCCGCACGCACGAGCCCCAGAAACGTTGCGAGTTCACGAACTTGTAAATCGACCTGAATTCCTCGTTCTCGCAAATCGGCTTGAATGAGTTGTTCGGCGGCCATGTCGCCGGAGCCAACGGTGATGAGATTCAAATGCAGCGGAACGCCGTTGCGCACGCGCTGATGATTTGCGTCGCGTTTCCAGCCAGCCGCATTCAGCAATGAGTCGGCGAGCACGTTGCTGTATTCGGGAACGCCTTTCTCCGCGAACGGAACCCCCGGCGGAATTGCGCCGGCCGCTGGCGTTCCGTAACCGGCCACCGCGGCATCGACCAGCTGTTTTCGATTAATTGAAAGTGCGATCGCGCGCCGAACGCGCACGTCGTTCCACGGTGCGCGAGTCGTATTGAACGCAAGTATTGTTGAAAAAAGTGCCGGGGGTGTGGCAAGTGTGAGCGTGCTGTCGGCCGCAACCAACTTCGCCATCGACGGTGAAATTCCAGCCATGTCCAACTCACCACTCACCAGCCCTGCAAACTTTGTCGATGCCTCATCGACAACCGCGACAACAAACTGCGCGAGCGTTGGTGGGCCGCCGAGGGATGTTGGGAACTGTGGATTGCGGACGAATCAAGGTTCGACAGTCGCCACGACGATGCCGGGCTGTGTCGCCACACCGGGCTGTAGTTGCAGCGTCGCAAGGCTTGGAACGGTG
>JBDUAX010000369.1:0-4738 GCA_040004455.1 Gemmatimonadaceae bacterium | reverse complement strand
GCTGGTCATCACGCGCGATCCAGCAGTTGGCGCGCTCTCGTTGCTGCCACTTCGAAAGAAAAGTTCGACGGCGTTGTAGAACCTATGTAACACTCGCGAGGTTCGTGTCTAGCTTTCAGTATGGCGCTCATTGTCACCGACGCGATCGTGTTGCACGCGTTCGACTATCTCGAGACTTCGCGAATTTTCCGACTGCTTACGCGCGATGCGGGCGTGCAGTCAGTCCTTGCTCGGGGTGCCAGAAACTCACGCAAACGTTTTGGTGGCGCGCTGGATCTGTTCGCTGAGGGGCAGGTCCAGCTTCAGATGAAGGTTGGTCGAGAGCTCCATACCCTGGCCGCCTTCGACGCCGGACCGGCGCGCCCGTCACTCGGAACTGATCTCGCCAGATTCACGGCCTCCGCAGCGCTCGCCGAATGCGTTTTGCGCGTAGTGCACGACGAGTCTGCGCCAGCGGTCTTTGACGGTATTGTGCAAGGATTGAATCAGATTGCGGCAGCTGAACCACAAAACGCGGCCGCGGCTGGACTCGGCGCCCTGTGGTCCTTGGTTTCGGTGGTGGGGTTCGCGCCGACGGTCGATGTCTGCGCCAACTGTCACGCCGATCTGTCTCCCTTCGAGGACGCCTCCTTCGGCCACAGGTCGGGTGGTGCGCTGTGCTCGAATTGCGCCTACTCCACTCCCGGAAGCCGTAGGCTGCCGGCGGGCGCCCGGGCTGCACTCAGATCATGGCTCTCAGGAGAATCTGTCTCACTTGGATCAGAGGGAGAACGGCGAGCACACCAACGCCTTTTCCGGGAATTCCTCGCACAACATCTTCCAGACAATCGCCCAATGCCGGCCTACGCTATCTGGGAACAGGGTAATCTCGGTGGCTGACAGGCTCCTGATCAATGTGGCATAGGACATGCGTTTGTAGCTGGCACGCCAGGCGTTTTTCGGGGTGTATTTGATGATCGCAGCCCGCACTTCACTGTGTTTTTTTTGTGATCGAGAATACGAAAGACGCATCGGGTCTGGCGTTTTGCCTCGGAGCCATGGGGCGGCCTCGGTCACAATGGCCGGCTCCGAGCTGGTGATGTTGCTTGACTACCCGTCTCACTCGTCCTATTTTCGCCTATGCAGGTAAACCACCACCCTTTCACTTGGAGACTGCGACTAGCCCCTTAATTCGTCAGTCGGAGATGCAACATGAAACGTCCGTGGGCCGCACTCGGTTTGGTGCTCGCTCTCAGCGTAATCATGCCACGACATGCAGATGCGCAGGATAAGAAGTCCAACAAACCAGTGTTGGGTCTCAACTATCCGAACCCATTTAACCCTCAGACATTCATCCCGTTTACCGTGGGTGGATATCCTGATTGTCCCGAACCCGGTAAGACGTACAAAACTTCGATCACGATTTACAACGTCATCGGACAAGTAGTTGCCATACCGGTTTTACGAGGGGCAGCAGGGGGGCAAAACGGTGCCACACCGTTGGATCACGTTTCGTTGCCTTGCGGCGAATACACCGCTTGGTGGGATGGTAAAGTCAGAAGTAACGGACGTGAGGCAGCGTCGGGTGTTTATACGATTCTGCTCGAGCAAGACGGAGTGCCCGTGTTAAGAAAGGCTATCGTGGCGAAGTGAGCACCACGGGACAAAAAACTAAGTAGGCGCCTCGGGTGTGCGGACCCGAGGCGCCTTCTTTTTTTGTTGCACCAATTTCGTCGCATCATTGGTATGACCGCTAAAATTCGAACATGATCAATCAAGACAAACTCACCGTTAAGAGCGCCGAAGCACTGAACGAAGCAGTCTCAATTGCACGGCGAGCAGGAAATCCGCTCGTGTACGATGTGCATCTTCTGCTCGCACTTCTTGGCCAGGATGAAGGCATTGTTGTTCCTATTCTGCAGCGCGTTGGTGCCAACGTTACCGCACTTCGCACATCGGCCGAGTTGGAATCGGGGCGTTATGCAAAGCAGAGTGACGCGCAGCCCTCGCTAAGTCGCGAACTCAATCAAGTGCTCGATGCCGCCGAGAAAGAAGCAAAACCACTGGGCGACGAATTCGTTTCGACTGAACATTTTCTATTGGCGCTGGCGAATGCGAAAGGCACCGATTCGTTTCGATTGCTGAATGAAGTTGGTGCAACGCGCGCCGCGCTGGGAGATGCGCTCAAATTGGTGCGCGGCGCACACAAGGTTACCGATCAGTCTCCGGAAGACCAGTACCAGGCTTTGCAGCGCTTCACGCGCGATCTCACCGAAGCAGCGCGCAAAGGCAAGCTCGATCCTGTTATTGGCCGCGACGAAGAAATTCGTCGCGTCATACAGGTGCTTTCCCGTCGCACCAAAAACAATCCGGTATTGATTGGTGAACCCGGTGTCGGTAAAACTGCAATTGCCGAAGGCCTGGCGCAACGAATTATCAGCGGAGACGTTCCCGAGAGTTTGAAAAACAAGCGACTTGTTTCGCTCGACCTCGGCGCACTCATTGCCGGCGCGAAATTCCGCGGTGAATTCGAAGAACGACTGAAATCGGTGCTCACGGAAATCGTAGCATCGGAAGGCTTGTACGTTGTGTTCATCGATGAAATGCACACGCTTGTCGGCGCTGGCAAAGCAGAAGGGTCGATGGACGCGGGCAACATGCTCAAACCAATGCTCGCGCGTGGCGAGCTGCGTGTGGTTGGCGCAACGACTCTCGACGAATACAAGAAGAATGTAGAGAAGGACCCGGCACTCGAACGGCGCTTTCAGCCTGTATACGTTGGTGAGCCGAGCGTGGAGAGCACCATTGCAATTCTGCGCGGACTGAAAGAGCGATATGAAGCGCATCACGGAGTTCGCATTACCGACGGGGCAATTGTCGCAGCGGCGCGGTTGTCCAATCGCTACATCGGCGATCGCTTCCTTCCCGATAAGGCAATCGATTTGGTAGACGAAGCGTCGTCGCGGCTGCGCATTGAAATCGATTCACTGCCGCAGGAAATCGACGAAGTGGAACGACATGTTGTACAGCTCGAAATCGAACGGCAGGCGCTTCGAAAGGAAACGGACATGTCGTCAATTGAACGACGTGGCGTGATCGAACGCGAACTCGCTGATCAGAAGGAAAAGGCCGCCGGAATGCGCGCCCAGTGGCAACACGAAAAGGAAACGCTGGGTGCGGTTGGTCGCATTAAAGGAGAAATCGAGGCAGCGCGCATTGAAGTTGAACAAGTCACGCGTTCTGGTGATCTCGCCAAGGCGGCGGAAATCAGCTACGACCGAATTCCGAAGCTTGAACGGGATATGAAAGTCGCTGAGAGTAAGTTGGCGAGCGCTGGTGGACGGCCGCAATTTCTCAAAGAAGAAGTGACCGCCGATGACATTGCCGACGTTGTCGCGCGTTGGACCGGCATTCCCGTTACACGCATGCTGGAGTCAGAGCGCGAACGCCTCACCAAACTTGAAGATGTGCTTTCAACGCGAGTAGTTGGTCAACGCGAAGCGACAAAGGCAGTTGCCGACGCCGTGCGTCGTTCACGTGCTGGTTTGCAAGATCCAAACCGTCCAATTGGTTCGTTCATTTTTCTCGGACCAACGGGTGTTGGCAAAACGGAAACCGCGAAGGCGTTGGCAGAATTTCTTTTTGACGACGAACATGCAATGGTGCGCATCGACATGTCGGAGTACATGGAGAAGCACGCTGTTGCGCGACTCATCGGCGCGCCGCCGGGATACGTTGGTTACGAGGAAGGTGGCCAACTTACTGAGGCCGTTCGTCGTCGCCCGTATTCAGTAATTCTCTTCGACGAAATTGAGAAAGCGCATCCGGATGTGTTCAACGTGCTGTTGCAATTGTTGGACGACGGCCGCCTGACCGATTCGCAGGGGCGCACGGTTGATTTCCGCAATAGCGTGGTCATCATGACCAGCAATGTCGGAAGTCATCGCATTCTCGAAGTTGGTGCTGAACCGACAAAGGAATCCTGGAATGTGATGGAGCAGGAGGTGCTCGCAACACTTCGCACCGTATTCAAACCGGAGTTTCTCAATCGCATTGACGACATTGTGGTGTTTCACGCGCTTGGTCGCGCGGAGCTCGATCACATCGTCGATTTGCAACTTGAACATTTGCGTAAGTTGTTGGCCGATCGGAAACTCACAATTACGCTTACGCCGACAGCGCGAAAATTCCTGGCTGACGAGGGTTACGATCCCGTGTACGGTGCGCGTCCACTCAAGCGCGCGGTGCAACGATTGTTACAGAATCCATTAGCGCTTGCAGTGCTTGAAGGTCGTTTCAAAGAAGGCAATGCAATTGTCGCCGATCTTGGAGCTGATGATGAAATGACGTTTCGCATCGGCATAGATTCGGTCGCGTGATGCACACGAGCGCTTCCGATCGCGTTGCGATGGCGCTTGCACTTGTGCAGGCGCGCGAAGCAGGCGACGCCGACGAAGTACCGGTGGGAGCGGTCGTGGTCCTCGATGGTGAGACGGTCGTTCTCGAACAGAATCGCATGCGTCGCAACAACGATGCGACGGCGCATGCGGAAGTTCTGGCACTGCGAGCGGCGTCCCGAAT
Source organism: Gemmatimonadaceae bacterium (assembly GCA_040004455.1). GTDB lineage: Bacteria > Gemmatimonadota > Gemmatimonadetes > Gemmatimonadales > Gemmatimonadaceae > Gemmatimonas. The sequence continues at coordinate 178 of JBDUAX010000369.1, read as the reverse complement.
TCTTGGGAAACCGTTTCTTTCCGACTGCACGCTATACGTAACCCTTGAGCCGTGTGCGATGTGTGCAGGCGCAATTGTACTCGCGCGCGTCGGACGATTGGTTTTTGGTTCGTGGGATGACAAAGCCGGCATGGCCGGCTCGGTGGGGGACATTGTGCGGCACCCGAAGCTCAATCAC
>JBDUAX010000043.1:0-16091 GCA_040004455.1 Gemmatimonadaceae bacterium | reverse complement strand
TCCGACCCTCAATCTGCCAACGCTCCAACATGAACACCACGTCGCCATCCTTCATCAACGCAATGCTTGGTGAGCTTGGAGCGTAGCCGGTGAAATAACCGCGCGCTTGCTGCGTGGCATCCGTGTCCTGCCCTGCGAAAACCGTCGCGGAAACATCCGGTTTGATCGCATGCTGCAACGCCATCGCGACCGCCGGACGCGCGTTACGCGCTGCACATCCACACACGGAATTCACCACCACCATCGTCGTACCCTTTGACTGACCAAGCTGTTCATCAACGGCGCTAACCGTACGCAACTCCTGCACGCCCAAACGCGTCAACTCTTCGCGCATCGGCTTCACAATCTGCTCGGGATACATCATCTGTCTCGTTGCTCCTAGAAGTCTTCGTGGCCTTCGTCGTGATCGGCCGCCCGCACCAGTGCGAGAATAGCCGACTGCGGCACCACGAGATAAAGCTCGTTTTCAAACGTGATTTCGACGGCGGCTCTGCGAAAGAACAACGCAAAATCACCGGGTACTGCCTGCATTGGTACAAATCGCGCCTCACGTCCGTTCCCCGACGTGCGCCAAGGTTCTTCACTCGTTTCCGTCAAATCGGGCAACTGCAAACCCGGCCCCGTCGAAACAATCTCGCCTCCCTGCACTGCCTGACTATCAATGGCCGACGGCGGTAAATACAAACCCACCTTCGTGCGTTGTTCCCCGTCTTCGGCCTTCACCAGCACGCGATCACCGACGACGATCAGCTGTTTGTTTTTCCGAATCATTGAAGCTCCTTGAGCACCGGACTTTCGCGCCGATATCCGGCGTCGACTTCCATCAATTTAACGGGGACGTCGTCTTAATGAGATGAAACGCCGTCTGGCGCTTGAATCCCCAGCGAACCTTGCCGTCGGCTCCGATGATTACGTCTTCTTCCTGCGCCGAGCGAACGAGCTGATTGCCCCACTCCGGCACCGCAGTGGTCGCTTGCAACTCAACGCTGTACCACATGCTTGGAATCAGCACGTGATCGCCACGCCCCGGCACGCCATCCTGATAGTCCCATAGTCCGATCAACGCGCCCGCACCGTGCCCATTCAGGCCAATCGGATGCGAATACAACGTGCCATCAATGCCCTGCGCCTTCATCTTCGCCAATGCGTTCCTGAGCGCCTCGTTTCCCGTGTGCCCCGGCACGATTTCCGACACCATGATGTCCTGCAATTTGTTCGAATTGAGCAACGCTTTTTTCAATCCTGGCGAGATGTCCGTCTCGCCCGGCCTGAGCACGTACGCCATGTGCTGCGTGTCGGTATTGAGCCCCATCGCTGTCACGCCAAAGTCGCAATGCATGACGTCACCCGGAAGAATTGTTGGATTCACACCAACCAACTCCGTTCCACCGAATTGACGCTGCACCTCAATACTCGGCTGAAACCAGGTGCTCAATCCGAGATCATTCACGCGTTGACGCATCCACCACACCACGTCATCCGCCTTTGTCACACCCGGTTTGATCACGCGATCGGAAAACGCTTCTTCTATGATTTTCCACGTGAGTTTGTTCAACTCGGCAAACATCGCTTCTTCATCGGCGGTGCGATACGCCATCATGTCAATTGCGAGCGCATCTGCGGCAACAAACTTCGCGACGATGGCAGGACCCAGCGATTCGCTCATGCCATCGCGTTCACCGGCGGAAAGTCCGTCGGCAAACGCAAACGTGCGCGATGTGTTAATCGCAATCTTTTTCGGATTGCGTTCTTCAATGACTTGTTTGAGCACACTCCACTGATCGTCGCCCCACAATTCGGCCGTTTTGTCGCTCGCCTTTTGTCCGGGAGGCGCGGCCGCAACCGGTTTCATGCTGCGCACGGCTTTGTACAAATTGCCCTGGGAAGTTCCCCCTAACGCGAGTCGCTCAACACCCTTTTCCGCACCGCGATCGAAGAACACATAAATCGTTCGGCGACGCGCAGCGAAGGTTGTTGGTGATGTGATCGCGTGAAAAACGGGGTCTTCGTTGTACTCGCGCATTGGTACGACCCACATGTCGACGCCACGTTTGCGCATCAACATTGGCAACGTTTTTTCAAGTCGTTCTTCGAGCCACTTCTGCTGGCGAAAGGCCTGATCGCGCAGGGTGCCAAACGGTCGAAGCGTGTCGGCGGCCGGCGAACCGGATGTTCTCGTGCCGGGGCTTACCGGAAATGCGATGGGCTGCGCGTGAGCTCCGCTCGCGACAAGAATCAGCGTGGTGAGTCCAACGATTTTGCGCATCGATGCAGGGGTTGGGGACAATGCAATCTAAAGCTGACTTACTCCCCAATACCAAAATCACCTGTGACTCTGACCCCGATGTATCAAAAAAATCTCTGATGCTGACCCCAAATGTCGTCAAATGCCAAAAATTCTGTTTTACGAAGTGCGTCGACGACTGGCGACGCCAATTAAAACCGCACCCACCGCGAACAGTGCAACCGTTGCAGGCTCGGGAACGGTGGTTGCGGCCACGCTCACTCGATAAATCGCTCCCGGTGTGCCGCCTACAATGCTGCCAAGGTCGGCGATGTACAGCCCATCGCTTCCGGCAAACAACGAAACCGGGTGATTCAATCCCGGCTGCGAATTCGGAAGGAAGTCGAAATAATTTCCGGTGGCAGCGTCGACGTAGATGACTCCATCCAGCGTGTTGCCAACGCCATCAAGGTGATTGCCAAAAAAGCCAACGAAGGCGCCGGCATTCATGCCAAGAAATCCCGCAGTCGTAACGGCCAGCCCTCCCGCGCCTTGAGTCGCCATTCCGTCGATCGGCAAGAATTTTGCAAACGGTTGCGTAATTCCTGCGCCCGAACCCACCATTTGGCCAGTTGTTGGATTGTAGTACGTATTGGGAAATCCAAAATCCAGAATGCCCGCGGTGCCCGCAGGTATGATGCCGAAGTAATCAGTGCTGACCGGAACGTTTGTGCCGTTTAAGTCGATTCCGTTTTCACTGAAATAGAGATCACCATTCGCGTTAAAACCCAATCCAAACGCGTTGCGAAGTCCCGTTGCAATTTGAACGGGCGGACTCGCAGTCACCGTCGAGCCATTCACTGTGAACGGCATGCGATAAATGGAACTTCCATTGAGCGAGCCATTCACCAAACCGGCAACGGTTATCTGATGCAACGTCGGCGTGTCGTTGAATTCCGAGCCGACGTTGAAGATCAGCTCATACGAATTCGGTTGCCCCGGTACGGCTCGCATTGTGATTTGGTGCGAATCATGCCACCAGGTATCGTTTGGATAGTCAAAGGTCATTTGACCAATCTGGGTGAGCGTGCCCCCAACACCGGCTCGGAACAGCGTGATCTCGCCAAACCATTTGATACCACTCGCGACAGCCACGATGTCACCGACACCAGCCATGCCGGTCGTCGGCGTGAATCCGTCTCCGCTGAACACGACGGTCGGTGCCGTGGCGATTCCACCAATTTGATTGATACGCTGAATTTGCCATTGCGACCCATAGAGGGCGCCAGTGCCGGTCGCCACAAGCATTGAACCGTCGGGTAGCTGATACATCCCATACGGATAACCCAGCCCGGAAGCGAATGTTGTGATTTGCAGATTCGAAGGAATCCCCGGATTGGTTCCGAGCATCGGCTGCGCAGAGGCGAGTGTCGCCAGAATCGGAATGACACTCAACGATCGAACAATTTTGGAAATCATGGCTGCATTGTCGTACGTCATAAATGCGTTGTCAATAACGGCAACGGAATTGCTCTGCCGCAGGTGCGGGGCCTCGCTCAGCTCGGTGTGTGCACCGGCTCGTTCAGTCGCTTACGGTCCAGCATTTTTCGCACGATTTGCACGCATGCCGCCAATATCAGCGAATAGATCAGCACAATCAACGCATGCGTTACCAATGTTTGTCCGGCCAGCGACCACCAATCGTGCCATACAGCAAGGCCTGCACCCAACGGCTCATGCTTGAGCGCAATGAGCAGAGAACTCGTTCCAAGCTCCGCGACACCTTCAATTATCCAGAACGCCGTTGCACGAAGTGGCCAACGCCGCAGCGGAAAGTTGCCGAGGTGCCACGTCAGCATGCCGCAAAAAAACAAGACGCCAACGACAACTCCGAACACCAGCACTACGACGTTCTGCGACATGGATTCGGTAAATACAATTGCGCGAAACACGCGCATCACCACACCAGTTATCCCCGCGAGCTCCAACGTGCGAAGCGAGAACGCGCGCAACGGATGCAATCGCTGATCACGCCACTGAATGACTTCACGGGGAAAGAAGCGCGACATTTTGGTTAACCTATGGTTCGCTACGACAAAAATCAGTGCCGGCGCATGTCGCGCTGGAACACGTCATCACTATTTGACCGGTTCCGTGGCGTGCACTTTCCGCACGTCGACAATCAGGCGGTCGCTCTCACCTTCGTGCGTGAACATGCTCATGAAGCGATGGCCGAACATGATTTCAGGACCCTTGTACGACTTGCGTGCATGAACAGTTTGTGCATGCGTTTCATCAACGCCACTGCATAACACCAGCACCTCCGCCATTTCTGCCGCGAGTGACGCGGATGTGGCCCCCCAGAGCGGACTCTCCTTATTTATTGGATGAACGATTGTCCATGCCACCGGCATGAAATTCACTTGCTCGCGATCGAGCACAAGCGGTTCATAACGACGCACCAACGCACCGTCACGCGGCACCACTCGGCTCAACACTGCTTGTGCGTGCAAATCGATGAGCTCTGAACGACGTGTGTTCGTCAGTCGCAGCATCAGCCCTAATCCTTCTCGGAACCCCGTCACGACCGCCGTTTGGCTGAACACAATTGCGGCGCGCGGGCGTGTGAGTCGCGCGATGAACAAACCAGCAGCCAACGCCTGGTACAAAACGCCCGCGAGTGCTTCGAAGGTCACGGTAATATTCGCCAATAAACCATGCGGGACAATTTGTCCGTAACCGATGGTTGCAAACGTCTGCACACTGAAAAAGAAATCGCTGAGGAAACGACCCCCCGGCAACCCACTCGTGCCTTCGATTGCCGAGTCGCCCCACAACCAGAAAATTGTGCCGAAAAACAGATTGAACCAGAAATACGCGACCGTCAGCACGCCGAAAAATTTCGGCCAACTGAGTGTCAGTGCTGCGTGATAAAGGGTGTTCTCCTGAGACCACCCGAGTCCGCGACGTCGAACGTTGAAAGTGCCGTCGGTATTCAGAAGGCGATGATGACCCGATAACCGACCGTCCGTGCCGAGTCCAAGGTCGCGGGCGTCGTCCCCGTGCCGATCGGCCCCTTCGCCGAGCGGCGGCCGCTTGAGTGCCCCAAAGTGCTCCGTGTTCATCGCCTCTCCACATAACGGTGGGACACCCCGACAACAGACAGCGTTGCGACATGGACGCAAATCGTTCGGGTCGCCTGCCGTCCCACCGCGATGCCTTGGGCGCTTCCAAGCCCTCCAGCGGCCATCCTGAGCTCCATAGAGATCCCAGGATACGTGCGCGCAGTCCGCCGGCTCCCGCTCCCAATAACGCGACGTCCGGGGCAGGGTCGTCCGCTGAAAATACGTCAGGTGTCTGAGGCCCGCGTAGCAATCAGAGCTGTGGCGGGACCCGGGTCACTGCAGCGGTAAGGCGACGTTGGCCGTGGAATAGCTCACTTCGTCGTCCGCGACGTTGGGTGACGGGTCAAAATAGGCACTCTTCGGATAACCGGACCCTGCGTCGTATGTGACGGTGACAATAGCGCCCTTCGTCGCGAGCAGCGTGCGAATTCGATCGAACAGCTGACTCACGGTGAGAAATGCTGCGCGCTGCGAAGCCGGCACAGTGGTCGTCGTACCGACCTTCACGACGTTCGTAATCGAGTTGTTTTCAACCGTTACGCGATAATTGTCCACGAACGGACAGAAGCAGCTCACTTGCTGATCCATCGTGTAATTGTTGCCACCAACGGTCGACCAGAGTGCGATCGCCTTATTCAAATCGTTCAGCCCAGGTGACACTATGTCGTCATCGCCGCAACCACTGACCAGCGCGAGCAACAACGCCGCCATCGCAATTTTTCTCATGCTGGTACGCCTCCGTACGGTTTTACTTCTGTTATCGGTAAAACCAATTGCGCTTCTGACCGGTCACTACCTGATCACGGTGCCTATTCGGCCCCATCGAATATCAGTGATAAACGGCAACGGTTTGTCGCTATAGTCAACGTCCAGCGACCGCGGTTCATTGCTGTCGGGACCAGGTTTGTACGTGTAGTACACAAATACCGGGCGACCGCGGACATTGGCGCGCGGAACAAAGCCCCAGAATCTACCATCTTTCGAGTTGTAGCGATTGTCGCCAAGCATGAAAAAGTGATCGGTGGGAACAATGAGCGGCCCCCAATCGTCGAGCGTTGCAATGGGTGCTGGCTCGCCAAAGCGTGAATTGTGCAAAGCAAATTTTTTCTGCCATGCAAATAAATCGTCCGCTCGCGATCCGTCGGTTTTCAGGTTCTTCGACGCCGCGTAGCCCTGCGGCTGCGGCATGCCGTTTACATGAAACAATCCCCCCTTCATTTGAATCGTGTCGCCGGCAACAGCGACGCAGCGCTTTACGAGCGTTGGCGTCGGATCCCAGGGTTGGTCAACCTGCGGTGGTGATTCGAAAACGACAACATCGCCACGCTTGGGATCGGTGTAACCGGGCAGATTAAAGTTGGTAAACGGAACGTGCGGACCATACGCGAGCTTGTTCACGAACAGCCAGTCGCCCACGAGCAACGTTGGAATCATGCTGCCCGACGGAATGCGATACGCTTCGAGCAGAAATGTGCGAATGAGAAGAAAAATTGCGAGTGTGCCGAGAACCGCTTTGATGTTTTCCCAGTTATGGCTGCGTTTTTTTCCGCTGTTTCCCGAGCGAAGAGCGGCCACACTGCCCTTCGTGTCTGCTGATTTGCGATTCGATGCCACGAGCAACTGCCTGAGTTAGAGAGAGTGCGCAGCCTTGAACGGAGGTGCGACAAAGGGGCGCGTCCGCAAGGAACGCGCCCCCTGACAACGAAACTACTTGGACGAAGCTTAGGAAAGGTGCTTCGAAATGAGCTTGGTCATGTCGAACATGCTGACCTGCGCCTTGCCACCGAACACCGGCTTCAACTTGTCGTCGGCGTTGATTGCGCGACGGTTCTTGGCGTCCTGCAAGTTGTTCTTCTTGATGTACGCCCAAAGCCGTTTCACGACTTCCGTGCGCGGTACCGGCTTGTCGCCAATGACGGCGGCGAGTGCTGCGCTCGGCTTCAGTTCCTTCATGAACGCTGCGTTTGGTGCGCGCTTGGCGCCTTTCTTCGCGGCGGCCTTTTTCGGAGCAGCGGCTTTCTTCGCTGGTGCAGCAGCAACTTTCTTAGCCGGAGCAGCGGCTTTCTTCGCTGGTGCAGCTTTCTTTGCTGGTGCGGCTTTCTTCGCAGCGGCCTTCTTTGCTGGTGCAGCTTTCTTTGCAGCTTTCTTCGCGGACTTCTTCGCAGCGGCCATGGAATCTCCCGGATTGGTTGTGGCGAATTGCGTTTGTTTTTTGAATCACTTTGTGTACCGCGCAATAGCGGTCGCGCCACAAGCTACCTCACTCATAGCTACGCGCAATAGGCAAATGTGCAATTCCCCCTATGAAATGCCTATAAGCGCCCTATAGAGCCAATTTTTTCTCCCTATGAGCCTCCTATGAAGCTCCTATGGCGCCCCTATGAGCGCCTTATGGAACTCCTTCAAGCGTGATCTATACGCTCGCGAGCGCGCGCAGCAACTCCATCGAACGTACATCCCACGGGTCCGGCGAGTCGTCGTCGTCAGCAATCGAAAAGTTCTCCTGCGGCGTTTCCATGATGACCGGCACATTCTGCGTGCGCTTGTCATGCAACAGCCAACCAAACGCGGCCGCGCCAATCTTGCCGTCGCCAATGAGCGCATGACGATCCTTGTTCGACGCCAACTCGCCTTCGCTGTCATTGAAGTGAAAAAATGCCGGCGCTTCACCAGTGCTGTTCTCAAACGCGTCGAGTGTTTCCTTGCACGACGCTGCCGATGCGCCCAGGTCATATCCGGACGCGAACAGGTGGCAGGTGTCCAATCCGTAGCCGGTGCGCGCGCGCTGCGCCTTGGAAAGCCCGCTCAACATCCCCGCCACTTCTTCTGGTGTGCGACCAAGTGTGTTACCCGCGCCGGCGGTGTTCTCAATCAACAAACGCGTTTTCCCCTCGGGAACGAACTCAAGCGCACGCTTCATCGCTTCACCGACACGCGAAATTCCAGCTTCGCGTTCGCCGTCGGTAGCAGCGCCCGGATGAAAGCACACACCGCGAACTCCGAGAGCGGAGCTGCGCTCAAACTCCTTGGCCAATCCCGCCGCCGCGCGTTCCCACTTCTCCACTTCGGGGGTCGCGCAATTCAATACATACGCGGCATGAACAATCACGTGGTCGAGTGAAATCCCGGCTTCAGCCAACGCTTCGTGAAAGCGCACGACCTTGTCGGGCTTCATTCCCGCCTTGTCGTTATAGAACTTCGGTATGGCGCTGAATATCTGCAGCGCCCTCATTCCCGAACGGCCAGCGCGCTTCGCGGCCATGTGAATGCCGCCGTTATCAATCGTGTGTGCGCCGAGGAAGTGCATGGACGGGTCTCCGAAGCCGAGTTTCAGTTGAAATGGGGAATACGGCGGTTGTAGTTTCGAATGCAGTTTTGCCGGAAGTCATCGTACGACGGCGCGGCGCATTTTGAATGAGCCAGACCCAATCACTGTTGAATCAACTTCCGTCCAACCCACAACCGCCGCGCGGCCGCGTACCTGCACGTACGGATCCACGGCCCATCCCGAGACGTTCGCATCCATTCGTTGCTCAAACAGATGTCCCGCAGTATGCGACACCGCCAGAGCAACGCGGCCGCGATCCAGTGGCGCGTTGGGATCCTCATACGCGACTGCAACCACATCGCCCGACGTCGCAACGCGCGCCGCGCCCAGCCGCCGATCACCGTACACAATCACCATCGGTGGTTCGAATGCCGATCGCGGATCCATTTGATGCGCGTAAAAAACGCCGGCCCCCTCCGGGGCGTTGATCGCGTACGCAACATGTACGAAGCCGTTTTTTTCATCTACCGCCAGACCCGGCGCGGCGCGGTCGCATCCCACGGCCCCACGTTCGCGAGCGTTGGAATCGCCGGCACCTTGATCGAGCGTATCGATGCTGAACGGGCCACGCCAGGTTATTGCGCTGTCACTGGTGCTTGAGTGATCACCGATCATTTGCCAGGCGCCGAGCAGGGCAACGCGACCACCGCTGCGTTGTGACCACCAAACCGCAACTCGGCCGCGACCCGGCGCATCCATTACACGCAGACTGCGCGCGCAACGCGCGTCGTCACGCGGCTCACTCGAATTGCCCAGATCGACACCGGGCAAAATTGCATTTTGCATCGATGCCATTGGTGGCATCTTTGCCTGAACGGCAATCGACTGCTTCGACTCCGGCATTGCAGTGAGCACCGTTGAGAGAACCGAATTGGCCCCGGCCTCACGTAACAGGTCTTGCGTGCGCGCAAACCGGGACGCGCTTGAGCTGTCGGTTTGCGCAGAGTCGTGCGGACTCGTTGTCGGAAAAGCGAGTGGCGACGGATGCGCCTCGGCCATCGCCGTTTTGTCTTCCCAGGCTGCGGGTGCGGGGCCGCAGCCAGAAATAGCGAGTGGCGAGGCCAGGAGAACGGCCGTGTAAAGAGCGAGGCGTTGGCGCATGCTGGAGATTAGCGCGTGGATCCCCCAGCGTGCATCGCTTGCGGCCTATGATAAGAGTGTTCCCATCGCACTCCAGAGTGTTGTTCATGCGGCCTCTGGCTAGATTTCTGGTCTGGCCGGCGGCTGCTCATCCCGCAGAACGCGGTCAGAAACGACTTCGCTTTATTGGAGAATATCGCATGTCCTTTGCCGCTTTCGACGGAACGCGCCGCGTTCCGCCGGCCGTCAACGAGCCTATTCGCAGTTACGCACCAGGATCGGCCGAAAAAAAATCGCTTAAGGCGCGCATTGCGCAAATGGAAAAGGAATCTGTCGAGATTCCCATCATCATTGGTGGCAAGCGCATTCATTCGGGTGACATGGGCCACTCAGTAATGCCGTGCGATTTCAAACACGAACTCGCCACCTACCACAAATCGACCACTGCGCACGTTGAGCAGGCAATCGCCGCGGCAGCGACTGCGCACAAGGAGTGGGCGAGCTGGCGCTGGGAAGATCGCGCCGCGGTGTTTCTGCGTGCCGCGGAATTGCTGACCACAACTTGGCGCGACACCGTCAATGCGGCGACAATGCTGGGGCAGGCAAAGACGGTGTTCCAAGCGGAAATTGATGGCGCGTGCGAGCTCATCGACTTCTGGCGCTTCAATGCGCAGTTCGCGCAGGAGTTGTACAGCGAACAGCCAATGTCCGATCACGCCGCGTGGAATCAGCTCGACTATCGCCCGTTGGAAGGCTTCGTGTACGCGGTGTCGCCGTTCAACTTCACGGCCATTGGCGGAAATCTCGCGGGCGCGCCGGCGCTCATGGGCAACACGATTCTGTGGAAGCCCGCGGCAACCGCCATGCTGTCGGCGTATTACATCATGCAGATTCTCGAGGAGGCGGGACTCCCGCCGGGTGTCATCAACTTCCTGCCGGGTGATCCGGTTTTGATTTCGAAATCAGTGCTTACGCATCGCGATCTGGCGGGCGTGCATTTCACGGGATCAACGGGTGTGTTCAACAGCATGTGGGAAACGATTGGCCGGAACATGGGCGGCTACAAATCGTATCCACGCATCGTTGGTGAAACAGGCGGAAAGGACTTCATCGTTGCCCACGCGAGCGCCGATCCGCAGGCGGTTGCAGTTGGAATGGTGCGCGGAGCATTTGAGTATCAGGGGCAAAAATGTTCGGCGGCCAGTCGCGCGTACATTCCGCGTTCCATGTGGCCCGAAGTGCGCGATCGCTGCGTGGCGATGATGGCTGAACTCAAGCAGGGCGACGTGCGCGATTTCCGTAACTTCGTCGCTGCAGTCATCGACAAAAAAGCGTTCGATCGCAACATGAGCTACCTCGAGCTCGCAAAAACATCAGCGAACATCATAGCCGGTGGCAAAGGCGACGACAGCAAGGGTTACTTCGTTCAACCAACGTTGCTCGAAGCGACTGACCCAGCAAGCCGATTGCTGTGCGAAGAAATCTTTGGTCCGATTCTCTCGTGCCATGTGTACGACGACGCCAAGTGGGAAGACACACTTCGCCTGGTCGATGCAACGTCGCCGTACGCGTTAACGGGTGCAGTGTTTGCGCGTGAGCGTAGCGCGATTCGTGAGGCATCGTCGATTCTTCGTCAGTCAGCGGGCAATTTTTACATTAACGACAAACCAACGGGCGCGGTGGTTGGCAATCAACCGTTCGGCGGTGCGCGTGGGTCAGGAACGAACGACAAAGCGGGGTCGAAGTTGAATTTGATGCGTTGGGTGAGTGCGCGGACGATCAAGGAAACACTGTCGTCGCCGCTGGACTACAAGTACCCGTTCCTCGGCGAGGAATAAGCAACGCGCAATTCACCGCAGTTCATTTTGACGTTTGACGTTTACCGTTTACGAAGACTGAGCTCCGGGTTTAAAGTAGTGGTTGCACGTTGCACGTGACACGCAACTACCGTTAACACGTGACGCGTTAAAGTTTACACGAAACGGCAGTTTTCGAAATGAAACGAGCCAGCGCGGCTTCGCCGCGCTGGCTCGAACTTCATCTGATTTTTCCTTCTCAATTCGATTGCGTCATCCCTTCCGAATGCCCGCCAATCACCCTCAAAGAAACCACGACATCGGCGTTCGTTGGTGACGCCCCTCTGTTAACGTGTCGACGCAAACGTGTCACGTGTTATCGGCCCTTGCGTGTCACGTTAAACGTGCAACCATAACGGCTTCGCCGTCTCATCAAACGCGTTACGTTTCCATTCAACACTTGCGTCCGACAATGCTCTCAGCTCGCAGCTGTCAGCACGTGGTACTCCCCCTCCGCGACCCCCCGTGCCCACTCTCCGCTTCGTCACCGCTGATGTCTTCACTCCCGTCCCATTCTCCGGCAATCAACTCGCGGTGGTGTTCGGCGCTGATTCCCTCCCCACCGAAACGCTCCAGAAAATCGCGCAGGAATTCAACTACTCCGAAACCGTTTTTGTTTTCCCGCCGGACAATCCCGCGCACACCCGGCGTGTTCGCATCTTCACTCCGGGCGCTGAATTGCCATTCGCTGGTCACCCAACGATCGGCACCGCACACGCTCTCGTCGAAACCGGTGAAGTAGAAGCGAGCGGTGATGAAATCATGATCGTACTCGGCGAAGGCGTTGGCCCCGTTCCCGTGCGCGTGACAATGAAAAATGGTGTTCCAATTTCGGCGCAGCTCACAACAGCCATGCTTCCCGAGGAGCGCGCGGTTTCGCTGTCGCACGAGACAATCGCTGAAATTCTATCGCTGTCGCCGAGTGATCTCGTTGATGGTGCGCATTCTCCCGCAGCCGTTTCAGTTGGTTTGCCCTGGCTAATCGTTCCCGTTCACTCAGTCGACGCCGTCAAGCGCGTGCAAGTGAATATGGAATCGTGGAAGAAACATCTCGCTGGTTCGTGGGCCTCTGAGCCAATGGTGTTCGCACTCGCGCGCGACAACGACGAAGCGTCACTCGTTGAACACGTACGCGGTGCTGACGTGCGGGCACGCGTATTCTGCCCCGGTTTATCGGTTCCGGAAGATCCGGCGACTGGTTCAGCGAACGCGTGTCTGGCAGGCTATCTCGCGAAGCGTACACCGCGTGACGGTGTATTGCGCTGGGAAGTTGCGCAGGGCATTGAGATGGGGCGTCCAAGCAGACTGTCTATCGAAGCGGAAAAATCGAATGGTGCAATTCAAGCGGTACGCGTTGGTGGTGCGACTGTTCTTGTTAGCGAAGGCACAATGAAAGTCCGCTAGCATTTTGATTGGGCGATGAGTGCCGCGAAATTACGCGGCGCCCACGGGAGGTATTGATTCATTCGAGTCTGATTGCGTTTGACCAAGACGCAACGCTTCCAATCCGCGCGTCCACAACACCACACGATTTCTTCCCGTTCGTTTCGCTGCGTAGAGCGCCTCGTCACTGCGCGCGACCAGATCTTCCGCTATGTTTTCATCGGGAACCGTATCGGCGACAACCCCAATGCTCACTGTGACGGCAATTTTCTGATTCGGCCCCCCGAACGTTCTTCGGCGAAACGCTTCAAGCACGCGCAATGCCAGATGCTGCGCTCCCGCAACATCGGTTCCGGGAGCGAGAATGACAAACTCCTCACCGCCAGTGCGCGCTACAATGTCACCCGCCCGCGCGTTCGCGCGCAGCAACTCACCGGTTTCGGTGATCACTTGATCGCCGGTCAGATGTCCATAGGTGTCGTTCACATTCTTGAAATGATCCAGATCAATTGCAACGAGTGCAACATCCGTTTGCGTGCGCGCGGCACGCGCGAGTTCTCGTCGATACTGCTGCTGAAACCCGCGTCGGTTGAGACATTGGCTGAGTTGATCGGTTAACACGATGCTCGCCAAATGCGAACGCATGCGATTGTAAGCGCGACCAACGACAGTAATGGAATCGGGGCGCGGGTCGGCCGACACATCGTAGGCTAACGTGAAATCGCCATCCTCCGCCTGCTCAAAAATGGAAACGAGCGTCGCCAGGCGCTCATGCAAACTGCTCTGCACCATGATGACGAGAAACGCACCTACACCGAACATTCCCAGTGTCAGGAGCACTTGCTGCCAGTGAACGTTCGGTGCACCCTGACGAATTGCGATGTTGTTGATAAACAAATATGCCGTCGCGATAGCTACGAGCATTAACAGCGCCGGTCGCCGACCGAAATACACGTGCGTTAACTGCAACGAAAAGAGTGCAATCAGCAACGCGCGCTCGTAATCGGGTGGCGCAGCCAATAAAAACACAAACCAGAACACCATCAGCAAATCGGCGACGACCATGAGCGTTGCGGTTGTTACTCCCGCCTTGCGCGTATGAGTAACGCGACGACGAATACCAAGCACCAACACGACGTAAAGTGCGCTGACCAACCCCACCATCCAATCGGCAACGCTCGGCCCGAGCGCGCGGTCGGCAACCGGCGATAGTTCAATGGTGCCGCGAGTGCGCAAAGCAACCGCTAGCGCCGCAGCGAGCAACGCGAACGCCAGTCGATAACCGCTCTGCCAGAGCAGAACGTCGGCGTTTCCCTGTTCGTAACGTGCGCTGTCAGCGGCCATTAAGCCAAAATATCAGCGCAGCATCATCAATGCTGCTCGAGTTCTCTCCGTCGATTGCTGGCCGTGACCGTTGTCACCCTAGATCGGTCCCGAGAGATAAAGATCAGTTCGCCAATGTTTCGAGGGGAAAATTCCGCGGGCCACGTCCATTCGAATCAGTCCATCAAGCAAACTGACTCCCACTCCCGCGCCGCGTTGCGTTCCCGACTTTCCGTACAAATCCCGCTTGCCAGCCCACCCGATATCAAAGAATGCAACCGGACGCGCGAATCCACTTCGTGTTCCAATTTCAGAGCGCAATAGCCAGTAGGCGTCACCTTCCTGAGTGCGCGCAAGTTGTCCGCGTACCGATCGCAATCCTCCCATGAACCACAAGCGCTGAGGAGGAACGGCGCCGGCTGAATACCCAGTGCTTCCCGACAGTGAGCCCACGATGTAACGGAGAGGGCGCGTTACGCTCCCTTCAATCGCGCCCAGCGCGTATTGGCGACTCCCTGTCGCAGCTTCGCCGCGCAACGTGGTGGTGAACTGGAAACCGAGTGGATTGTTTCCATACGCCCGCTGCCAGTCGGCTGCCAGGCCAGTGAAAGATGATTTCTCGGATTCAATATTTGGGCCAAAACGTTTGTCGCCGAACACACGACCCAATGAAAACGTGTTGACCACACCGGAGTCGCCGGCCGTGTATTCACGTTCAACAAAGAATCTCAAATTCAAGGCTCCGCGACGCAGCTCGCGACGTTCACCCAGCTCGATGCCGAAGTTGCGATAGTAGAATCCTTCATCGCGAGTGTAGAGGAAAGCCGGAATTGACGGTCCGAACGTGAGCGCACTTCCCCATTCGGGATTGACCGCCGATAACCGATGGTACACGCTCAGGAATTCGGTGCGTTTTCCATTTGAACGTTCAACGTTAACTTCGCCGTTCGCGTGCAAATCGGCGTGACCGATGCGGCCAAGTGCCGTGAGTGTGTAACCGGCGCCGAGTGTCTGTTTCGCTTCTACGCCAACCGACAATCCTTCCACGCGATTATAGCGCACCAAATCGGCGCCAGTGCGAATGGTGGGCTTTTGCGGACCCCATGACGGTTGCAGTGACATGTCGAGCGATGCCAGCAGCTCATCACGGGTCGCAACATCAAAGAGTTTTTCGTCACTCGTGTAGGCCGCGGGCAACTCCTTTGCATTGGCAAGTTTTTCCGGATCACATGGCATTCTGTACGCCATTCGCAAAGCGCCTTCGTAACGCGTTTCGGTGCGAATCCAGACGGAATCCTTCTGGCACTGCACCGCTCGGCCTCCAGCGAAACGTGCATCAATGCGAAGACTATCAGCATGCGTCTTGGCTTTGGTCAGCGCCGTGTCGCGCTGCCTGGCAGAGCGGGCAATGCTCGCTTTGACGATGCTGTCTTTCTCTGCGGCAGATTTTCCCACGCAACTGCCGACACACACACCGACATAGTTTCCGCCATTGTCCTGCACTGGTGGACGTCCCAGGCCCGGATCAGTTCCGGTAGCGCGTGCAATGCTGTCGCGCCTGATCGCTTCAGCAACCGAGATCGGCAGCGGCGGCAGAGAGAGGTCGCCATCGACTGACTCGTAGGTGAATTTTTCGTCGATCGAGAACGGAACACGAACGAACCCGAATTCGGCAGACATTGTTGCGCTGTTCGCTTTCGGCAACCAGAAGCGCCCCTCGTACAATGCGTATTCAATAGTGATGCCGTCGAGTTTTGCTTTTGCCGGACGAG